>JACZKT010000541.1 GCA_014859905.1 Rubrivivax sp. | reverse complement strand
CGACGCTGCCGAGCACCGCGCGGCGCTCGTGCACGGCTGGCACCGCGCATTGCGCATGCGTTCGCGCGTCAACCGCGGCACGCCCGAGCGACCCGGCCTGGTGTTCGCGCTGCTCCCCGGCGGCGCCTGCCGCGGCATGGTCTACCGGCTGCGCGCCGAGCAGGCCGAAGCCGAACTCGAGCGCCTGTGGGCGCGCGAGATGCCCACCGGCGTCTACGACGCACGCCTGCTGCCTTGCCGCACACCGCAGGGCATGGTGGCGGCGCTGGCCTTCACGCTCAGCCGGCGCAGCGAGGCCTGCCTGGCGCACCTGCCAGACGAAGAACTGCTGCACATCCTGCGCCACGCCCGCGGCCGCTACGGCAGCACGCTGGAATACCTGGCCGAGACCGCGGCTGCCCTGCGCGCGCACGGCGTGCGCGACCGCGAGATCGAGCGCCTGATGGCGCTGTCTCGTCACCACGGCCTGGTATAGGCGCCGGCCCAGCTGCTACGAATCCGCGGGCTGTGGCAGGCCGCCGGCCCGGCGCAAGACTTCGAGGTCGGAGGCGGTGTCGACGTCGAGCAGCACGCCCGGGTCGTCGAGCTCGACGCCGTGCGACGGGTAACGCGCCGCCACGCGTCGTGCGCCGTCGTCGCCATGCAGCAGGATCAGCTCGGAGTACAACTCGGCCGCGAAGCCCACCGGGTGGCCACGGCGGCCGCCGTGCTGGGCATAGGCCACCGGATGCTGCTCGAGTGCGCTGGCCACGGCCAGGATGCTGCCGGAACGTACCAGCGGCATGTCACCGGGCAGCACCAGCCAGCCCGGCGCACCGGAACGTTCAGCCACGCCGGCCGAGATGGAGCGGCCCATGCCGTTGGCGGCCTCGCCGGCGTCGAGCACGACGATGTCACGCGTGGCGAGCTGGCGCGCGACCAGCGGCGCCAGGGCGGCGGTGGTCACCACCACCACCGGCAATTGCGACTCGATGGCGTGGCGCACCGTGCTGCCCAGCACGGTGCTGCCACCGAAGGGCTGCGCCAGCTTGTGCAGCGTGCCACCGAAGCGGTGGCCCGGGCCCGCCGCCGGAATGACGATGGTGGGACGGAGTCTCATTTTCTTGTTGGGCGACGGGCCGCAGCCCGGCACACCCTCCTTGGACACAAGAATGGGCGCCTTGCCGGCCTGCATGAAGTGGGGCGTTCACTTACGGCGTTACACGTAAGGGATGCACCGGGTCTGCCTGCTTTGAGTTGCGTCACCGCGCGCGGCGGGCGCGCTTTCTATACTGTGCGCATGGACATCGCCAGCCTGCGCAAGAGCTACGAACGCGACGAACTCGACGAAACCGCCTCGGCCGCCGACCCGATGGAGCAGTTCCGGCGCTGGTTCGAGCAGGCCCTGAACGCGCAGCTGCCCGAGCCCAATGCCATGACCCTGGCCACCGTGGGCGCCGACGGCCGACCGTCGACGCGCATCGTGCTGGTCAAGGGCTACGACGCGCACGGCATCGTCTGGTACACCAACTACGCCAGCCGCAAGGGGCGCGAACTGGCGCACCAGCCGCAGGCGGCGCTGCAGTTCCACTGGGTCGAACTCGAGCGTGTGGTGCGCATCGAAGGCCGGGTCGAAAGGACCACGGCGGCCGAGTCCGACGCCTACTACGCAACACGCCCGCTCGATTCACGGCTGGGCGCCTGGGCGTCGCCGCAAAGCGAGGTCATCAGCTCGCGTGCGGTGCTGGTGGCCGGCGCGGCCAAGGTGGCGGCGCTGTATGCGCTGCACCCGCCGCGGCCGCCGCACTGGGGCGGCTACCGCCTGACCCCCGACCGCTGGGAGTTCTGGCAGGGCCGCAAGAGCCGGCTGCACGACCGGCTGCGCTACCGGCTGCAGGGAGCCGATTGGGTGCGCGAGCGGCTGGCGCCCTGAGTGCCCCTCAGCGCCCCTCAGCGCCCCAATGCCGCCGCCAGGCCGTCGATGCCGGCGAGGAAACGTTCGAACTGGATCGGCTTGGTCCAGTAGTCATCGAAGCCCGCAGCCAGCGCGGCCTCGACGTGGTCGGTCATCGCATCGGCCGACAACGCAACGATGCGGCAGCCGGCCAGGCCGGGGTCGGCGCGCAGCCGGTGCATGACCTCGAGGCCATCGATGTCGGGCAACTGCAGATCCAGCAACAGCAGGTCGGGGGGTTCGGCCAGCGCCGCGGCGATGCCAGAGGCACCGTCGATCGCGGTCCGCAGGCGCACACGCGGACGCAGGGCCGGGCGCCGACGTGTCGAGCCACAGCAGGAAGCCATCGGGCAGGTCCACGCGGGTGCAATGCACGACCATCGTGCCCACCCGCACCGGCACCGTCGCCGGCCCGCTGGCCAGCCCTGATTGCGTCAGGTCCGTCAAGGCGCCGGGCCCGACGCCGTGCGCCTGAGCCCAGCGGCGCGCCGCCTCGTTCAGCTCGATGGCGACGCCGCCCCCGGCCCGCCGCACACGCAGCGCGGGCAACGGTGCGTCAAGCCAGATTCGATCCATGGGTGGCGGTCCGGGAAACGGGATGCGTCGCAGTTTAGCGGCGAGTCGCAGCCCAGCCGGAGGGCGGCATTCGTACCGGACCGGCGCATCGGGCCCGTCAAGGCCGGCCGCCGCCGCAGCACAAAAAAGTTGCCGGCACCTTCACCCCGGGCCCCCAGGGGCCGCGCCGGGCGGTGCATTTGCCGCTAGAGTCGGCGCCGTCCATGAATTTGCTGCTCTTCATCGCCGGCCTCGTCACGCTCGTGGTCGGTGCCAACCTGCTCGTGCGCGGCGCCTCCAGGCTGGCCCTGACCTTCGGCATCTCGCCGCTGGTGGTGGGCCTGACCGTCGTCGCCTTCGGCACCAGCGCGCCGGAGCTGGCGGTGTCGGTGGGCGCCGTACTCGAAGGCAAGACCGACATCGCCGTCGGCAACGTGGTCGGCAGCAACATCTTCAACGTGCTTTTCGTGCTCGGCCTGAGCGCGCTGATCGTGCCGCTGGTGGTGAACGTGCAGCTGATCCGCCAGGAAGTGCCGATCATGGTCGGCGCCTCGCTGCTGGTGCTGGTGCTGGTGCAGGACGGCCGCATCGGCATGCTCGACGGCGCGCTGCTGTTCGTGCTGCTCATCGCCTATACCGCCTTCCTGGTGGTGCAGTCGCGCGCCGCTGGGCAGGCCGCGCTGGACGAGTATGCCGAGGGCCTGGCGGCCTCTTCGGCGGGCGCCTGGGACGATCGGGTGCCGGTGCAGCTGGCGCTCATCGCGGCCGGGCTGGTGGGGCTGGTGCTGGGTGCGGACTGGCTGGTCACGGCGGCGGTGTCGGTGGCCCAGGCGCTGGGCGTGAGCGACCTCGTGATCGCGCTCACCATCGTCGCCGCCGGCACCTCGCTGCCCGAGGTCGCGACGTCGATTGCCGCGGCGCTGAAGGGCGAACGCGACATCGCGGTGGGCAACGTCGTCGGCAGCGGGACCTTCAACCTGCTGGGCTGCCTCGGCCTGGCCGGCATGGCCGCGGGCAGCACCGGCCTGGGCGTGGCGCCGCAGGTCATGGGCTTCGACATCTGGGTCATGCTGGCGGCGGCATTGGCCTGCCTGCCGGTGTTCATCACCGGGCGCGAGATCGCACGCTGGGAAGGCGCGCTGTTCCTGGGCTACTACGTGGCCTACGTGGCGTGGCTGGTCCTCAGCGCGCAGCACCAGGGCGCGCTGCCGGCGTATTCGGCAGTGATGATGGGCTTCGTGCTGCCGCTAACGCTGGTCACGCTGGTAGTGATGTTGATCCGCCGGCCGCCACGGCCATGAACGAGCTGCTGTTGCTGTCCGCCCTGCCCTGGCTCGGGGCCGCCGCTGTTGCCGGTCTGCCCGTGCAACGGCGGCGCACGGCGGCCTGGGTCGCCGGCGCCACGGCGCTGGCAGCCTTGGCGCTGGTGCTGTCTGCGGTGCCGGCGGTCTTCGGCGGCGAGGTGCAGCGCTTCAGCGTGCCCTGGCTGCCGACGCTGGGCCTGGACTTCGGGCTGCGCCTGGACGGCCTGGCGTGGCTGTTCGCGCTGCTCATCACCGGCATCGGCGCGCTGGTCGTGCTGTACGCCGCCTGGTACCTGGACCCGGCCGACCCGGCGCCGCGCTTCTTCACCTTCCTGCTGCTGTTCATGGGCGCCATGCTGGGCGTCGTGCTGGCCGACAACCTGATCCTGCTGGTCGTGTTCTGGGAGCTCACGAGCCTGAGCTCCTTCCTGCTCATCGGCTACTGGCACGGCCGCGCCGACGCGCGCCAGGGTGCGCGCATGGCGCTCACCATCACCGCCGCCGGTGGCCTGTGCCTGCTGGCCGGCGCGCTGCTCATCGGCCACATCACCGGCAGCACCAAGCTCGACGTCGTGCTGGCCGCCGGCGACATCATCCGCGCCCACCCGCTGTACGAGACCGCACTCGTGCTGGTGCTGCTGGGCGCCTTCACCAAGAGCGCGCAGTTCCCGTTCCACTTCTGGCTGCCGCACGCCATGGCCGCGCCGACGCCGGTGTCGGCCTACCTGCACTCGGCGACCATGGTCAAGGCCGGCGTGTTCCTGCTGGCACGGCTGTACCCGGCGCTGGGCAGCAGCGAACCGTGGTTCTGGATCGTCTCGCTGGTCGGCCTGGCGACGCTCCTGCTGGGCGCCTACACGGCGATCTTTCAGCACGACCTGAAGGGCCTGCTGGCGTATTCGACGATCAGCCACCTCGGGCTCATCACGCTGCTGTTCGGCCTGGACCAGCCGCTGGCCGTGGTCGCCGGCGTCTTCCACATCATCAACCACGCCACCTTCAAGGCCGGGCTGTTCATGAGTGCCGGCATCATCGACCACGAGTGCGGCACGCGCGACATGCGGCGCATCAACGGCCTTTTCAGGTACATGCCGTTCACCGCCACGCTGGGCATGACGGCGGCGGCGGCGATGGCCGGCGTGCCGCTGCTCAACGGCTTCCTGAGCAAGGAGATGTTCTTCACCGAGACGGTGGCCCTGGAGGTCCACGGCGCCATGCAGTGGGTGCTGCCGGCCGGTGCCACGCTGGCGGGTGTCTTCAGCGTCGCCTACAGCCTGCGCTTCGTGCACGACGTGTTCTTCAACGGCGAGCCGGTCAACCTGCCCAAGACGCCGCACGAGGCGCCGTTCTTCATGCGCCTGCCGGTGCTGCTGCTGGTGGTGTTGTGCCTGGCGGTAGGCCTGGCGCCGGCGCAGACCGCGGGGCCGATCCTGGCCGTGGCGGCCCAGGCAGCACTGCACGGCGCGCCGGGTGCGGCCCTGCCCGCCTACACGCTGGCGATATGGCACGGCGTCAACCTGCCGTTGCTGATGAGCGTGGTGGCGGTGGGCGGCGGCGTGCTGCTGTACTTCGGCCTGCAGCGCTTCATCAACCTGCACCGCGTGGTGCGGCTGCCGGGCTGGGTGAGCGCCGGTGGACGCGACATCTTCATGGCGCTGCAGACCGGCGCGGTGCACGCGGCTCAGGCACTGACCGGCGCGTTGGAAACCGGCAGCCTGCAGCGCTACCTGTCGCTGCTGGTGGCGGTGGCGGTGGCGGCCGGCAGCTGGCCCTTCCTGGGTGCCGGGCCGGCCACGCCGATGGCGCCGGTGCATCTGGACGAAGCCGGCTTCGGCGTCGTGGTGGTGGCGCTGATCGGCATTGGAGCCACCGTGGGCACGGTGCTGGCCTACCGCCACCGCCTGCTGGCGGTGGTGCTGATGGGGGCCGCCGGGCTGGCGGTGTGCCTGGCCTTCGTCTGGTTCTCGGCGCCCGACCTGGCGCTGACGCAACTGCTGGTGGAGATGGTCACCGTGGTGCTGCTGATGCTGGCGCTGCGCTGGCTGCCCGCCGAAAGCCCGGTCGAGGCGGCGCACTGGAAGCCCTGGCTGCACGCCGCACTGGCGCTGGCCGCCGGCCTGGGCGTGGCCGCGCTGAGCTGGCTGCTGCTGTCGCGGCCGTCGGCGTCGATCTCCGACTTCTTCCTCGCCAACGCGCTGCCGCTGGGCGGCGGCAGCAATGCCGTCAACGTCATCATCGTCGACTTCCGCGGCTTCGACACGCTGGGCGAGATCACCGTCTTCGGCATCGCGGCGCTGGTCATGCATGCGCTGCTGTCGAACTTCGACCCGCCGCGCGCCCTGCCTGCCGGCACCGAGAACGACAAGCACCCGCTGATGCTGCAGCTGGCGGCGCGGCTGGTGCTGCCGTTTGCGATGCTGATCTCCCTGTACCTGCTGCTGCGCGGCCACAACCAGCCCGGCGGCGGCTTCATCGCCGGGCTCGTGCTGGCCATCGCGCTGCTGCTGCTGCAGGTGGCCCATGGCCACGACTGGACGGCGCCGCGT
>JACZKT010000055.1 GCA_014859905.1 Rubrivivax sp. | reverse complement strand
CTCCCACGGCGACGCCGCCGCGCTCGACGAGTTCCTGGCCGGGCGGCACGTGGCGACGCTGGTGCATGCCGGTTCGTCGCTGAAGCTGTGCCTGCTGGCCGCCGGCGAGGCCGACCTCTACCCCCGGCTGGGCCGCACCATGGAATGGGACATTGCCGCCGGGCACGCGGTGCTGCTGGCCAGCGGCGGGCGCGTGACGACGCTGGGCGGCGAGGCCCTGCGCTACGGCAAACCCGGTTTCGAGAACCCGCACTTCGTGGCCGAAGGCTTGCCGGGCTGAGAGCGGTCCTGGCATGGGCCCGGACTCGTGAGCGGGCATTGAAGCTGCCACTCCGTCACGACTGCGCCCCTTGTCCTGCGCCCGCCGTCACGGCTGTGCCGTGGCGCGGTGTGAGAATCTTCGACGTTCTCTTCCCCGGGTGGGCCTCAGCATGAAAGTCACCGTCGTCGGCACCGGTTATGTCGGTCTTGTCACAGGCGCCTGCCTGTCGGAAATGGGCAACCACGTGGTGTGCCTGGACGTCGACGAACGCAAGATCCGCATGCTCAACGACGGCGGCATGCCCATCCACGAGCCGGGGCTCGAAGCCATCGTGCAGCGCAACGCCGCCGCCGGGCGGCTGCAGTTCACCACCGACGTGCCTGCCGCGGTGGGGCACGGCACGATCCAGTTCATCGGCGTGGGCACGCCGCCCGACGAGGACGGCTCGGCCGACATGCAGTACGTGCTGGCCGCGGCCGCCAGCATCGGCCGCCACATGACCGACTACAAGGTCATCGTCGACAAGAGCACGGTGCCGGTGGGCACCGCCGACCGCGTGCGCCAGACGGTGACCGGGGCGCTGCGCGAGCGCGCTCTGGAGATGGAATTCGCCGTCGTCTCCAACCCCGAATTCCTGAAGGAGGGCGCGGCCGTGGAAGACTGCATGCGGCCCGACCGCATCATCGTCGGTGCCGACGACGAGCGTGCGATCCTGCTCATGCGCGCGCTGTACCAGCCCTTCATGCGCAACCGCGACCGGCTGCAGCTGATGGACGTGCGCAGCGCCGAGTTCACCAAGTACGCCGCCAACGCGATGCTGGCCACGCGCATCAGCTTCATGAACGAACTGGCGCTGCTCGCCGAGCGCGTGGGTGCCGACATCGAGCAGGTGCGCATGGGCATCGGCAGCGACCCGCGCATCGGCACCCACTTCCTTTATGCCGGCACCGGCTACGGCGGCAGCTGCTTCCCCAAGGACGTGAAGGCGTTGATCCACGCCGGCCAGGCCAACGGCATGCCGCTGCAGGTGCTGGGCGCGGTGGAAGCGGCCAACGAGCGGCAGAAGCTGGTGCTGGTGGACAAGATCACGGCGCGTTTCGGGCCGGACCTGGCAGGCCGGCGCTTCGCGCTGTGGGGCCTGGCCTTCAAGCCCAACACCGACGACATGCGCGAGGCGCCCAGCCGCGTCATCGTGGCCGAACTGGCGCGCCGCGGCGCCGTGCTGCAGGCCTACGATCCGGTGGCCATGCCCGAGGCGCAGCGTGTGCTGGCCGGCACGCCGGGCCTGCACTTCGCGGCCAGCCAGGCCGAGGCGCTGGAAGGCGCCGACGCGCTGGTGGTGGTCACGGAGTGGAAGGAATTCCGCAACCCCGACTTCGACGCCATCAAGGCGGCGCTGAAGCAGCCGCTGATCTTCGACGGCCGCAACATCTACGACCCGGCGCTGATGCGCATGCACGGCATCGAATACCAGGGCGTGGGGCGAGCGGCAGGGAGTGAGGGGTCAGGTCTTGCCTTTTGCCTGGAGGCAAAAGGCAAGACCTGACCCCGTTCCCCCGTGACCC
>JACZKT010000540.1 GCA_014859905.1 Rubrivivax sp. | reverse complement strand
CGACCGGCGCGTCCTCGGGCTCGAGACTCACCCAGCCGACGCGCAGCCCCTCGTCGCGACAGTGGTGGTACCAGCGCGACAGCAGTTCGGTCTTGCCATAGCCCGCGGGAGCCACGATCAGCGTCGCATGCCCGGAGCGGGCGCGCACCAGTCGGTCCATCGCATAGCCGCGCGCGACCGAAGGGCCCATGACGGCCGGCGGGGCGAGCTTGGTGGTGATGAGGCTGTCCATGGAAGGCGGGGGCTCTTTGATTATGGACAAGCAGGGTATGGTCGGTACATTGACGCCAGTGTGGTGCAAGCCGCACGACGCTGGCCATCGGAGTATTCATCTCATCGATCTCTCCGCGCGACGACGTTCAGTCCGGCTGACCCCTCGCTCGCCGACGCGCCCGAGGAACAAGCGCGTCAGGCTTTCGGGTGGCGCCTTGTGGTTTGGCGAGTGCTACGAACCGCACCTGCGCCTGGCGCACTGTCCGCTTTGTGAGCGTGCTTCAATTGTCGGCACTTCCGTTATGGAAAGCTTTCCATAACCACCAGTTGCTGACGCTCGCCAGTGTCAGCTACCAGGTGACTTCAAACAGGCATGTGACGCATCCTGGTAGCAATGGCAGGCCGTACCTACGCTGCCAGTGCGTAAGCGCCATCGTTCTTGATCACCTCTTCCCACCCGAGGCAGGCCAGAGCGACGGTGCGCGGCACTGGCTTGGAGCCGCTGCGGTAGTAGGCGAGCATGCGACGGGACAAGCCCAGCGCTACCGCCGCCGCGTCGAGGCTCAGGTCGTTCCTGGCCATCCAATTCCAGATGAATTCATGCGATACGCTGCCCGCCTGCTCAACGGCACGTGCGCGCAGGTTGTCGGCTGCCAATTCCAGTTCGTCGTCGTTCGCCCAGATCACCGAGGCGCCGTGGTCACCGACCTTGGCCGAGCTGAACACTTTGGGATCCTTCAGCCGTTCCAGCGCAGGGTGCTGCTTGATCGTGTCTATCAGACTGACTTCGAATTGCTCGCCATCCGCATAGCGCAGCAGCAAGCTGGCGGTCGGCGTTGCCTTCACGCTGGACAGAGTGAATTGCTTTGGCCTCATGGGTTCAGTTCCTTCCACTTCGTGGCCAGCAGAGCCACATTCTGGCTGGCCCAAGCCAGCGCTTCCTTCAACACTGCCGGCCTACCGTGCCGTCAACAACCCGCAGGGATGCCAAGTCAATCAGAGCTTCGGAGCCATCGTTGGCCAGCACATGGAAGTGTGGCGGGTTGTGGTCGCCAGCGTACATGGTGAGCCTGGATTTCGGGAGCCGAATCAGCGTTGCCATGCGGAATTGCAGTGCAATGGTTGCACCAGTTGCGGTGCGTCCCATGATTGACAAGGCAGGCGGGGCGGGATCAGGGCGACAGATCCCGCTACCAACGAGTCGTACGGCAGATGACGTCGGGCGGCTGTAGGGGGCTGAGTCCAAGACCCCTGACTCAGCGGTACGAACGTCGGTTTGCGGGCCTCGAAATCGAGGGGTCGAATGTCGGCCCTGGGTCGACGGCGGCCCCTCGCTTAAGCGATCACGACGCCGTTAACTTGACGGTCAAAGCGCATGGCGCTGAAGCCGCAGGCCACCGACTCCGCGTCCGGTTATCAACTGTCGGTGGCGACAGGCTGATTGCTTGCATCTCGTCTCGCCGATCTTGCGCAGGAAGCTAACGCACGGTGGTCATCGGAGGGTCGACACCCACCGGGAGGCGGAACTCTGAGCGATGGAGACGCAGGCTTGGAACAGATGGCCTCCCACTTGGTGGACCACCTCATCCCCCTGTGCCTATGCGCCAATCGGTACTCGCTGCCGATCCTGCTGCGCCTGCTGCTGGCCGCACGGCTCGATGCGGTGAAATGGCCGCTTCGCAGGCGGTCGGGTAAACCTCGAAGCGCCGAGAGATCCCTCGGCGTACCCTGCGTTCGCGAGGTCCATCGCCATCATGCAGGAGTGACCGTTCCATGAACCTCTACAGCAAGCTGCAGCAGCGCCAGGCCGAAGGCCGGCCGGTGCGCATCGGCCTCATCGGTGCTGGCAAGTTCGGTTCGATGTATCTGGCCCAGATTCCGCGCACACCCGGTGTGCACCTGATCGGTGTCGCCGACCTGTCGCCGGAAGGTGCCTGCCGCAATCTGGCGCGTGTAGGCTGGGCCCCGCAACGGGTGCAGGCCGCATCGCTGGACGCTGCGGTCAAGGCCGGCACCACCCACGTCGGTGACGATTGGCAGGCGCTGGTGTCGCATCCGGCCATCGACGTCATCGTCGAATGCACCGGTCACCCTATCGCAGCGGTGGACCACTGCCTGGGCGCCTTCGCGCACGGCAAACACGTCGTCAACGTTACGGTCGAGGCCGACGCGTTCTGTGGCCCGCTGTTGGCGCGCAAGGCGGCGCAGGCTGGCGTCGTCTACTCGATGGCCTTCGGCGACCAGCCGGCCCTCATCTGCGATCTCGTCGACTGGGCACGCACCTGCGGCTTCCCGGTGGTGGCCGCCGGCCGCGGACACAAGTGGCTGCCTCACTTCTGCGAATCGACACCGGAAACGGTCTGGGGCAACTACGGCCTGACACCCGAGCAGGCCACTCGCGGCGGGCTCAATCCGAAGATGTTCAACAGCTTTCTCGACGGCAGCAAGCCTTCCATCGAATGCACGGCTGTGTCCAACGCCACGGGCCTGGCGGTGCCCAGCACGGGGCTGATGTACCCGCCGGCCAGCGTGGAGGACATCCCCTTCGTCACGCGCCCGAAGAGTGAAGGCGGCGTGCTCGAACACAAAGGCATGGTCGAGGTCATCTCGTCGCTGGAGGCCGACGGCCGGGCGATCCCTTACAACATCCGCATGGGCGTGTGGGTCACGGTCGAGGCCGAGACCGACTACATCAAGAACTGCTTCGAGGAATACAACGCCCACACCGACCCGAGCGGGCGCTACTTCACGCTCTACAAGCGCTGGCACCTCATCGGGCTGGAGGTGGGCGTGTCGGTCGCCAGCGTGGCCCTGCGCGGCGAACCCACTGGCGTGCCGACCGCCTGGAATGCCGACGTGGTGGCCACCGCGAAGCGCGACCTCAAACCCGGCGACATGCTCGACGGCGAGGGCGGCTTTACGGTGTGGGGCAAGCTGCAGCCAACCAAGGCCTCACTGGCCATTGGTGGGCTCCCGTTGGGCCTGGCGCACGACGTGCGCGTGCTGCGGCCGGTGAGCAAGGGCCAGTGCCTCAGCTGGGCTGACGTGGCGGTGGACACGGGCACCCACGCCTGGCGGGTGCGCAGAGAAATGGAACTGGCCTTCGGCGCCTGAGCCGCCTCGGCTGCGGCGTTACAGATTCCGGGCCCCCGCTCTGATCCTGCCGACGCAGCGTGGCCGCCGGATGCCGAATGGCGAGCCCCATCGCCCGTGGCACTGATGAGGCCAGTCGCGCCACCGATGATGGGTAGCAGCGCTCGTTGCGACCGGCCTCATCGCGACCGGCAGCTTCCTGCCGCGGCTGCGGACGGACGCTCGCGGCCACTTCCGGACATCCGATCGGCCAGAGACTGGCCTCACGAACGACCGGTTTGAAGGTACAGCTGCCATAGACCGACGGCCGCTCGAAGGCGCTCATCCTCCAAAGCGGTCGCGCAAGGGCCGGCGGCGCTTGTCGACACCGGACGCGAGCCGAACGTCTGCACCTCGATCAGCCGAACAGGTGCTGCCGACCCAATGCAGTCCTCTCGGGCGCGTGAATTGGTGGCCGATACCTGTCCTTCACGGGCTAGAACTCCAACTCAGACATGGCGGGCGTTGAGCTGTCTGAGGCGCCGCACGGCTATCCGGTCAGTTTGCAGGTGCGCCAGTCGACCGAGGCATGCGCATGGCCGTGAATTGAGGAAACTCAATGCGTCCGTGCCACAGCGTCCTAGAGTCAAATGAAGCTTTGGTTCGCTCACTCGGGCTCTTGTCAGGTGGGCCTTGTAAGAGGCACAAGCTCGTGGGCCGAGATGGGATGAGGTGTGAGGATGGGGCCTGGGCCACGCAGCAGTCATCGGTGTCAGTGGTGTCCACCTGCTGTACTTCCTGGTTCGGGAAAGGAGCGGATTGGCGTTCCCGGTTCAGATCCGCCTCGTGTACTTTGTCTTCACGTTGTTCGGCCTGTGGCCGGCGGCGCGCTTGCCGATCTACGTCGTGCTATTGGTCGGGACCTTCATGGTCACGTTCTTCGGGCGTTGCGCAATCGCTCTCGTGCTCAAGCAGTTGCCCTGGAACCGAGGGCGGGAGTTACGCCTGAACTGAATAGGCGCGCAGCGCGAACCGGCTGTTCCTGGCGAAGCGCGCAGCTCAGATCCGCACGTAGGCCCAGCCCTGCTGCATGCGCAGCACGATCTGGTCCAGCGCCGAGCTCGCCGTGACCGTGCCCGGCAGCAGGTGCACGGCGGTGCCGCCCTCACGCAGCCGCTGGGCCGTCTGCCCGCATGCCACCAACGACAAGCCCGGGTAAGCAGCGCGCAGGCCGGCAATGCGGCCGGCGTGCGTGGACACGCCTTCGCGCAGCAGATCCAGGCCGCCGCTGTTGGCGACGATCTCGACCGACACCGTGCGCCCGGCACTGCGGGCCGTCTCGAGAATGCCCTCGGCGCGCTCCAGTGCGGCCAGTGCGTCCCCGGGCACGCCCGAACTCACATGCAGGATGACCCGGCTGGTCTCGGCCTGCGGCGTGCGCTGCGCCTGCTCGGCCAGTTGCCGCGTGGCGCCTGCCGGTGCGGCAGCCTGCTCTCGCAACGTCCAACCCAGCACGACGCCCAAGCCCAGGGCCGCGAAGGTCACCACCGCGCGCCGCCGGCCACGCACGGGAGCCGTTGCCTGGCGCGCAGGTGCCGCGACGCCCGCATAGGCGTGCCTGACCAGATCCTTGGCGAGCCGCAGCTGGCTGACCCTTTCGCGCAGCGCCGCGTCGGTGCGCAGCTGCTCGAGCAGGCCGGCGGCGTCGGCCGGGGTCAACTCGCCGTCGATCAGCATGTTCAGCCGCTCGTCCGAAGCGGTCGTCATTTCACGCTCCGCAAGGCCGGCCCCTGCGCCTGCATGCCGGTCTGGGCATCCGCCAGCAGTCCGCGCAGCGTGGCACGGCCGCGGCACAGCCGGCTCATCACGGTGCCGATGGGGATGGCCAGGATCTGGGCCGCTTCGGCGTAGCTGCACTCCTCGAGATCGACCAGCGCCAGCACCTCGCGCTGCCCCACCGGCAGCTGCGCGATCGCAGCCTGAACCCGCCCGGCCAGCTGGGAGCGGCTCGCGCTGTGCTCGCAGCTTTCCTCGGTGGCGAGCCAGTGCTCCTCGATCGTATCGATGTCCTCGGTAGGCCGCCGCGCGCGCAGGTGGTCGCGCCAGCAGTTGACCAGGATGCCGAACAGCCAGGGTCGAAGCTTGGCGGTGTCACGCAAGCCGTCGGCATGCAGCAACGCCTTGGTCAGCGCCTCCTGTGTCAGGTCGTCGGCCAGTGCCCGGTCGTGGCACCACATGAACGCGAGCCGGAACAAGCCGGCGCGGCTGTCGCCCAGGCACTTCGCGATGCCGGCCGAGCGGCTGAACAGGGGAAACAGACTCATGAGAGGAGTGAGACGCGCGCGGCACCGAATGTATTCCACGCGGGTCGGGAATAGATCGGCGGGCTGTGCCGTCTAAGCGACTGTGCGGCCGCCCGGCCGTACGAGCCTAGAACACCCGGAGACCACCATGAACGCCAGACGCAAGCTGATCCTGAGCACCCTGAGCCTGCTGCTGCTCGCGCCGATGCTCGGCGCGAATGCACAGACAGCGCCCGCCGAACGGCCCCACAAGGTGGTATTGCAGGTCAGCGACGCCGACCCGGCGAAGTGGAACCTGGCGCTGAACAACGCGCGCAACGTGCAGCAGGACCTGGGCAGCGACAAGGTGGCCATCGAGATCGTGGCCTACGGGCCGGGCATCGGCATGCTGAAGCTGGAATCCGTGGCTGGCGCGAGGGTCTCCGAGGCGATGGCCTCGGGCATGTCGGTGGTCGCCTGCGAGAACACGATGCGCAACCAGAAGATCACGCGCGACGACATGCTGCCCAAGATCGGTTACGTCGGTGCGGGCGTGGTCCAGCTCATGGCGCGCCAGAAGGAGGGTTACGCCTACATCCGTCCCTGACTCGGCCCGCCGCAGGGCCGCAAACGCAGGAAGCGGACAGCGGCCCCAATGAGCCGAGCCGAACCGGGCGAAGTGCCCTCGAGGACAGCGTCGCGCTGCACGCCGCAGGCCTCGAGCATCGGTGGGCGGGTGCGGATCAGTGCGCCGGCGAATGTCGGCTCGGGGCCGGGGCGTGCGCAAGATCCCGCTGGGCATCCAGTCGGGCTCGATCAGCCAAGCGATACCGTTCTGGTCAAGTGGCTCGGCTGGACGGCGCTGCTCAAGGCGGTGATCCTCGTCGGCTGCGGCCCGGCGCACATGGAGAGCACACGCCTGCCGGTGCGAGCGGGTGCCGACGTGTACCTGCCCCAGGCGCAGGGCCGCACGCCGCTGTTGCATGCCCAGCGGTACAACCAGCGTGTCATCGCCGAGATCGAGTGTCACGCCAGTGCAACGCGCCGGCACTGGCGGCCGATGCCCTCACATGGAACCCGGTGCTCGACCCATCGCGCGCGACGGGCGCTGAAGACGGCCGCGATGAAACGCTCCCACATCGACTCCGTACGCGGCGCCTTCTTCCGCCGGCTGTGCGGCCAAACGTACAAGCCATACGCCGACACCACCTCGGTCCACATGCTCGCAAGGATGGTGTACTTCATGTTCACCCCGGGCGAGCCCTTCGTGGACCCCGGCCGGTAGCGCTACGGCGAACAGCAGCGTCGGCGCAACGTCGCTACCCTCAAGCGTTGTGCCGCCCGCCTTGGCTTTCGCATCAACCCGCTGGGGGCTTCCCGTGAAACCGACCGATTTCGGGCTTGCATGATGACAAGGTCCACGGTCGGACCAGGCCGGCTGAACTCGGCTGTCAATTCTTGCGACACGGTCGCAAGAATCTGCTTGCCGTAGACCGCACGGCCCGACTGCAGGTTCTCGGCGAGAAGGCGGCGCCCGACCTGCCAGCAGAGCTGCGTGTAGGTGGCGTTGGCGGCGGTGGCAATGCGCTCACGGGCTACCTGCACCAGCGCGCGCAGGTCACCCAGCAGTGCCACCCCGTCGACACGGCCCAACTTCTTGGCCGAAAGCGGGCGCGCCGCGGGCGCGGCCGCGCGGCGGGCGGGCAGCTTCGGCGGCTTGTTCAAGAACGCGCCCCCGCCATCAGCAGCCCATCGAGCAGGCCTTCGGCTTCCTTCTCCGCGGCGACGATATCGGCCGCAATCTCCGCCAGGGTGCGCAGCGGCTGCGGCTTGTAGAAGTGGCGGGTGAAGCTGATCTCGTAGCCGATCTTGGTGGCGCCGCCGTTGACCCATGCGTCGGGCGTGTAGGGCAGCACCTCGCGGCGAATGAACGCTTCGATGCCGCCTTCGTCCAGCAAGGGAACCTGCTCGGTATCCCGCAGGTCGGTGTCGGGTTCGTACTCGACGACGCAGGCCTTGCCGGCAACTTCGGCCTCGAACAGGCCCCGCATCGGGTCGGCCTTGGCTCTGCCTGCTTTGTGGATCTTCGCGATCACACGCGGCGCGTCCTCCACGCGCCAGCTCACCGCCTTGAGGATCAGCTTCAGGTCGGCGGCGGGCAGCCTGGTGCCCGCCTTCTTCAACGCGCCGTCGACGTGCTCACGGAACAGGTTGTGGTCCTCGAACAGCTCGCCACCCAGGGCCCCGCGCAGCGCGCTGGCCACCTCGACGAGACGGCCGTCGCGCTCCCAGGTCTTGGGGTCCAGCAGCTTCTTGCGCTTCTTCTCGGGCAGGCCCTTCTTGGCCGCACCGCTCTCTTCGTCATCGCCCTCGTTGTCGTCGCTGCCCCAATCGGCCAGGCGCTGTTCCAGCGCGGCGCCGATGCGGCCGAAGTTCGAGAACAGATCATCGCCGTAGTCTTCGTACGTAAGCGTTCCGCGAACGACAGCCTTGCGTGGCCGAATACAGTGTGCTGAGGTCCGCGCTACGCGACCACGGGGACAGGCGGCGAATCCGCTATGGCGGCATTGCCGGGCGGCCGCCAGTTGTGCGGCAGCAGTTGCGCCA
>JACZKT010000539.1 GCA_014859905.1 Rubrivivax sp. | reverse complement strand
CCCTCTCCCGCCCCGCGGGAGAGGGCGGGGGGGCAAAGCGGGGGTTTCGAGCCGCATGCGGCGAGCCCGCTGAGCAGTTCCGGCCTGCAGGCCGGAACGCGCACTGCAAGTGAGGGCGGCGGCGGCGCCCCGATCCAGGTCGTCGTGCCCGACATCGGCGACTTCGCCGAAGTCGCCGTGATCGAGGTCATGGTCAAGCCCGGCGACCCGGTCAAGGCCGAGCAGAGCCTGATCACCGTCGAAAGCGACAAGGCGTCGATGGAGATTCCGTCCTCGCACGCCGGCGTCGTGGAACGGGTGCTCGTGGCGGTCGGAGACAAGGTGGCCAAGGGTTCGCCGGTGGTGCTGCTGAAGGGGGCTGCGGGCGAGGTCTCGCCACCCTCGCCCCAACCCTCTCCCGCCCCGGCGGGAGAGGGAGCAGGACTCACTGGCCGGCCAGGGCGCGTGCGATGCAGTGCCGTGGCACGGTCGGGCGCGGCACGCGGCCGCTGAACCAGCTGCGCACATCGGCGTCCAGGCCGATGCCGTGCATGTAGTTGTACAGCGCCTTCTTCAGCGCCCCGCCCAGCATGTCGTGGTCGACGCCCGTGGCGTCGATGAAGCCGACGTCATTCTGGGCAAAGGTCGCCAATGGCAGCGGCTGCAGCGTGACGCCGTATAACTCGGGGTGGCGGCCCACCGGCGAATGCACGGTGCAGGCGAAGCGGTGGAAGAAGCCCGACTGGATGCAACCGGCCTCGAACAGCTGGCGCACGTACTCCAGCGCGTCCACCGTGTCCTGCACCGTCTGCGTCGGGAAGCCGTACATCAGGTAGGCGTGCACCAGGACGCCGGCATCGGCGAAGGCCTTGGTGACACGCGCCACCTGTGCCACCGAGACGCCCTTGTTCATCAGCTTGAGCAGGCGGTCGGAAGCCACCTCGAGCCCACCCGAGATGGCGATGCAGCCGCTCGCGGCCAGCTGCTGGCACAGCGCCGGGGTGAAGGATTTTTCGAAGCGGATGTTGCCCCACCAGCTGATGGTCACCTGCCGCCGCTGCAGTTCGGCCGCCAGCGCCTTCAGCGATTTCGGCGGCGCCGCTTCGTCGACGAAGTGAAACCCCGTCTGCCCGGTCTCGCGCACGATGGCCTCGATGCGGTCGACCAGGGTCTCGGCGCTGGCCGCATCAAAGCGCGAGATGTAGTCCAGCGTGACGTCGCAGAAGCTGCACTTCTTCCAGTAGCAGCCGTGCGCCACCGTGAGCTTGTTCCAGCGCCCGTCGCTCCACAGCCGATGCATGGGATTGAGCATGTCCAGCAGCGACAGGTAGCTGGCCAGCGGCAGGCCGTCCCAGGTCGGCGTGCCGACGTCTGCGAAGGGCAGGTCGGCCTCGCCGATGTCGATGTAGCGCACGGCGCCGTCCTGGCGCACGAAGGTGCGCACCAGCCGCGCCGCCGAGCGCTGGCCGCGCCAGTGCTCCAGCAACGCCAGCAGCGGGCGTTCGCCGGCGTCCAGCGTCACGGCGTCGAAGTAGTCGAAGAGGCGCGGCTCCTTCAGTTGCCGCAGTTCGGTGTTGACGAAACCGCCGCCGAGCGCGATGCGCAGCGCGGGATGCGCGGCCTTGATCGCCTGCGCGATGCGCAGGGCGCCGTACACCGCGCCCGGGAAGGGCACCGACATCAGCACCACCGTCGGCCGGTGCTCGGCCACCGCCTGCAGCGCCAGCGCCTGCAGCGTGCGGTCCACCAGATTGGGCGGCGCGGCCAGCGCCTGCGCCAGCGGCTCGAAGCTGGGCTGGCTCATGGCCAGCGACTCGGCGTAGCGCACGAACTCGAAGCGCGGGTCGACGCCGTCGCGCAGCACGTCGGCGATGTCGTTCAGGTACAGCGTGGCCAGGTGGCGCGCGCGGTCGTGCAGCCCCAGGGCGCCGAAGGCCCAGGCCAGTGGGTCGCCGCCCTGCGGGTCGGCGGGATCGATGTAGACGTCCAGCGCCGCGAAGCGCGGCCCTTCGGGCAGGAAAGAGCGCGTGGCGATGCGGTGCATCAGCGTCGGGTCGCGACCCTGCAGAAAGGCCAGCGTCGGCGCGATGCTGGTCAGATAACGCTCGAAGGCGGCATCGAAGGCGGCCAGGCGCGGCGTGCGCCGGCCCGCAGGCAGCGCGTGGATGCACTTGCGCACCGCCTGCAGCCCCGCGGGCGAGAACAGTTCCAGGACCAGCGCCAGCGCCAGATCGACCTGCGCCGCCGCGATGCCGCGCGAGCGCAGGAAACCGGTCAGGTAGGCCG
>JACZKT010000538.1 GCA_014859905.1 Rubrivivax sp. | reverse complement strand
CGCTCTCGGTGAGCTGCATCGCGAAGCGGCTGGCGTCGAGTGCGCGCATCTGCGTGTCGCTGCGCGACGACGCCGCCAGAGCGCGCTCGGCCACCGCTGCGGCGGCCGGATCGTCGCTGGGGCGCAGCACGCGCTTGCCGCTGGTGAGTTGCTGCTGCGCCTCGCTGAGCTGCTGCTGGCGTTTTTGCAGGCTGGCCAGCGAGGCGTCGAAGGCGTGAGCGGTGGCGATGCGCATGGGGCGGACTCTCAGCGGCCGGCGGCGGCCTCAAGCAGGGTGTCGAACAGCAGCTGCGCCACCTGCAGCACCTTGGCCGCGGCCTGGTAGCTCTGCTGGTACTGGATCAGGCGCGCCGCCTCCTCGTCGAGGTTGACGCCGGCCTGCGAGCTGCGCGCCTGCTCGGCCTGGCTGGCCACCGCGGTGGAAATGTCGGCCGAGGCGCGGGCACTCTGCACCCGCACGCCGATGTCGGCGATGGCCTGCGACCAGGCCTCGATGGCGGTGCGGCCGTCGGCCAGGCCGGCGTCGCGCAGCCCCAGCAGGGCCAGCGCATTGCCGTTGTTGGTGGCCATCGCCGAGGCCGGCGTCGGTTCCACCGTGATGATGTCCCCGCTGCGCGGCACACCACTCAACTGCAGCGTGTAGCCGTTGATGTCCAGCGGCGGTGCCGGCACCGGCTGCCCCGCCTGCCACGTGCCGGCGCCGCTGGCCAGCGTCGCGTTGGCCGCGTCGAGCAGCTCCCAGGTGTAGCCGCCGCTGTCGTCGGTGAAGGTGATGCGCGTCGTGGCACCGGGCTGCGGCAGCGGCGCGGCGTTGACCTGCAACCGGTCGACGCCGATGCTGCCGATGTTGGCCGGGCCCCGGAAGGCCACCAGCGGTGCCGCCGCGGCCAGGCTGCGCGGATCGTCGAGCAGTTTCGACATGCCGTTGGCGGCGCGCGTCACCGGCTGCAGCAGGAAACGGTCGCCGGCCTGCGGGCCCGGCGCACCGAAATCGATGCGCACGCCATCGACGACATCACCGCTCACGATGGTGCTGACCTTGCCGTCGAGCAGGCGCGTGAGTTGCCAGACGCCGGGCTGGGCCGGGACCTCGCGCAGCTCGTATTCGCTGGGCTGCAGGGCGCCCGGGTCGGTGATCGTCAGCGCCACGCTGCCGATCGGGTTGCCGCCGGCATCACGCGCGTTGATGGCGTTGGGCAGGGCCCGCGCCGGCCCCGTCGCAAAGACGTCGCTGCCCACACCCTGCCCCAGCGGCGGCTGCAGGGTCAGGCCCAGGCCTTGCTGCTCGTTGACGGCGCCACCCACGGCGGCGGCCAGCCGCCCCACCAGGTTGCGGGCAGCGGTCAGGTCGATGTTCTGGAACCGCAACAGGCCGGCGATCGAGCCGCCGCCCATGGCCTCTTCGCCGAGCGGCCGCACGAAGCCGTCGTCGACAATGGCCACCGCCGAACGCGACGGGTCGGCGGCATCCGGCACCACCTGCAGCTTCGCCGCTTCGGTGCCCAGCACGAGGCGCTGACCGCCGCCGATGAAGATCGCCATCGAACCATCGTCGGCCTCGATGCGGCTGACCTTGACATGCTGCGACAGCTTGAAGACCAGGCGCTCGCGCTCGTCGAGCAGGTCGTTGGGCACCTGCCCGATGCCACGCAGCGCGGCGATGCGCTGGTTGACCTCGGCGATGCTCTGGGCCAGGCTGTTGACCTCGGCCACCGCGGCCTTGAGTTCGCCGGTGACGGCGAACTGCGACTCGTCGAGCGTGGCGCCGGCTTCGCTGAAGCGGGCCGCCAGGTCATCGGCACGCGCCAGCACGACCTGGCGCGCGGCCAGGTCGGCGGGGCGGCTGACCATGTCGACCATGGCGTTGAGAAAAGCGCTGCTGGCGTGCCCCAGGCCGGACTCGCCGGTGCGGAACACGCCCTCCAGGCGCTGCAGTTGCTCGAGCCGGGCGGCATCCATGCCGGCCAGCGATTGCGCGCTGGCGGCCTCGCGGGTCAGGAACTCGTTGTGCGAGCGCGTCACCGCCACCACGTCGACACCGCGGCCGAAGAAGCCGGCGCCCGTGAACTGGCCCTGCGCCGTGGCCAGCTCCACCTGCTGGCGCGAGTAGCCGGCAACGTTGGCGTTGGCGATGTTGTGGCTGGTGGTCTGCAGCGCCGCGTAGTTGGCCGCCATGGCCTTGATGCCCAGCGACATCAGTGGCGAGGTGCTCATGGCCGGTCCTTAGGCGAGCGAACGCTGCAACCGCAGCGTGGTGTTGATGACGCGCGTGAGCTTGTCGGCGTAGGCCGGGTCGGTGGCGTAGCCGGCGCGCTGCAAGCCCTGCGCGAAGCCGACGGCGGCGTCGGCGCCCTTGGCCGCGCTGGCCAGGCTGGTGACCTTGCCGACCACGCCCTGGTAGCGCTGGCTGTTGTTCATGAGTCGCGCGTAGTCGGCGAACGACTCGGCGTAGCTGGCGTAGGCGCGGAACTTCGCCACCACCTTCTTCGCCTGGCCGTTCACATACTCGGTGGTCGTGACTTCGGCCACCGGCCCGCGCCAGCCGGCAGCGGCCTTGATGCCGAACAGGTTGAAGGCCGGCGTGCCGTCGGCATGGCGGATCTCCTTGCGGCCCCAGCCTGTCTCGTGTGCCGCCTGCGCCACCATGAAGGCCGCCGGGATGCCGGTGGCGGCCTCGGCCTCGCGCGCTGCGGCGCTGTGCTGCTGCACGAAGCCGGCGGCGCCGGTCTGCGGAATGCGCGTCGGCACGGGCTTTGCCGCAAGCGGCGGCGGCGTGTCGTTGGCCGAACGTGCGCTCGGGATCGGGCCGGGCGACAGGCCCATCTGCCGCTCCAGATGGCGCGTGATGGCTTCCGACAGCCCGCCCGCCATGCCGCTGAGCTGGCTGGCGTACTGGGTGTCGAGCATCTCGGTGCCCATCTTCGCGCCGGCGCCGTCGTCGCCGCCCAGGCCGGCCAGACCGCCGCCGGCCAGCGTCGTGCTGCGCATGCTCTTCATCAGTTCCTGCATGAACAGCGCCTCGAACTGGCGCGCGGTCTCGCGCACGGCCGCCTTGGGGTCGCTGGCGGCGCGGCTGCGCAGCGCGTCCAGCGAACGGGTGTCGAAGGCCAGCGAGTTGTTGACGGGGAAGGCGGCCATCGGGCGTTTCAGATGACTTCGAGCTCGGCGTTCAAGGCGCCGGCGCTCTTCATCGCCTGCAGGATGGCCAGCAGGTCCATCGGCGTGGCACCCAGCGCGTTGAGCGCCTTGACGACGTCGGTCAGGCGCACGCCGGCGGCCATGCTCACCAGGGCCCCGGCCTGCTGCGTGATGGCGATGTCGGACTTCTCGGCCTGCACCGTCTGGCCCTGGCCGAAGGCGTTCGGCTGGCTGACCATCGGCGTCGTGCTGATCGTCACCGACAGGCTGCCGTGGGCCACCGCGCAGGCACCCAGCGTCACGGACTCGTTCATGACCACCGAGCCGGTGCGCGCGTTGAGCACCACGCGCGCCGCCGGCCGCGCCAGTTCCAGCGCCAGGTTCTCGATGTCGGCGAGAAAGGCCACGCGCTCGCCGCTGCCCGCCGGCACGCGCACGCGCACCGTGCGGCCATCGACGGCGGTGGCGGTGTCGGCGCCCTTGGCGAGGTTGATGGCTTCGGCCACCGCACGCGCGGTGGCGTAGTCGTTGGCCGTCAGTCCCAGCCGCAGCGTGTCGCCGTCCAGCAGCGGCGTGGCCACGGCGCGTTCGACGCTGGCGCCTTCGGGGATGCGGCCGGCCGACAGGTGGTTGATCTGCACCTTGGAGCCGCCGGCCGCGGCCCCGGCACCGCCGACGATGAGGTTGCCCTGCGCCAGCGCGTAGACCTGACCGTCGGCACCCTTCAGCGGCGTGGCGATCAGCGTGCCGCCACGCAGGCTCTTGGCATTGCCGGCCGAGGACACGTTGACGTCGATGGTCTGCCCCGGCGACGCGAAGGGCGGCAGCTGCGCCGTC
Organism: Rubrivivax sp.; assembly: GCA_014859905.1. Lineage (GTDB taxonomy): Bacteria > Pseudomonadota > Gammaproteobacteria > Burkholderiales > Burkholderiaceae_C > Rubrivivax. The sequence continues at coordinate 5,642 of JACZKT010000538.1, read as the reverse complement.
ACCAGCACCGCCGCGACGTTGCGCAACTGCATGCCGGCGCCGGACGGCACCGTGACACCCATCTGCTGCAACAGGGCGTTCAGGCTCTGCGTCGTGAACGGCGTCTGCGTGGTCTGGTCGCCGGTGCCGTCCAGCCCCACCACCAGGCCGTAACCCACCAGCTGGTTGCTGCGCACGCCCTGCACGGCGGCCACTTCCTTGATGCGCACCGACGCCGCGGCCGGCTGCGGCCACCACAGCGCGCTGCTGGCGGCCGCGAAGGCGAACACGACGGACCAGCGCAGGAGTCGTTCGGGAGTGAGGTTCACGGCAGCACCGTCAGATGGGCAGGACGCTGAGGAAGACCCGCGACAGCCAGCCGATGGCCTGCGCCTCGGCCTGCGCGCCGCGCCCGCGGTGCTCCAGGCGCACATTGGCGATGGCGGCGCTGGGCACGGCGTTGCCGGGCTGGATGGCACGCGGGTCGACCTGGCCGGAGAAGCGCAACACGTCGACGTTGTTGTTGACGCCGATCTGCTTTTCGCCGCCGATCAGCAGGTGACCGTTGGGCAACACCTGGCGCACGACGACGGTGATGATGCCGCTGAAGTCGTTGCTGCTTTCGGTAGCGCCCTTGCCGGCAAAGGTGTTGGCGGAGCTGCCCGCCGCGCCGGCACGCGCGAAGGCCGCCGGGCGGATGCCGGGCAGCGCCGTCACCGACGCCGACAGGCTGCCGCCCTTGTCGATGGAGCTGGTGGACTTCTGGCTGGCGCTGACCTTCTCGACGATCTGCACCGTGAGCGTGTCGCCGACCAGGCGCGCGCGGTGGTCCTCGAACAGCGGGCGGTAGCTGGCGGACTGGAAGATCGAACCCGTCGCCGGCCCGGCCGCCACCGCTGCCACCGGCGGCGGCACGGGCGCAGTGTCGGCGACCTCCACGCGCGGGAACAGGATGCTGCAGCCTGGCAGCAGGGCCGCGGCCAGCAGGCACGAGGCGTGTCGGATGCGGGGGACCATGGTCTCGGCCATCAAAGCTGGCTCAGGCGCTGCAGCATCTGGTCGCTGGTCTGGATGGCCTTGGAGTTGAGCTCGTAGGCCCGCTGCGTGGCGATCATCGACACCAGCTCCTCCACCACGTTGACGTTGCTGCCTTCGACGAAGCCTTGCTGCAGCGCGCCCAGGCCACCGCTGCCCGGCGCGCCGGCGTTGGGTGTGCCCGAGGCGGCGGTTTCGGCGTAGAGGTTGCTGCCACGCGGCTCCAGCCCGGCCGGGTTCACGAACGAGGCCAGCTGCAACTGCCCCAGCGACTGCGGTGCCGTCTGATTGGGCAGCGTGACGTTGACCGTGCCGTCGGGCGCGATGGTCACGCTCTGCGCGTTGGCCGGGATGGTGACGCCGGGCTGCACCACGTAACCCGCAGTGGTGACGAGCTGGCCGTTCGTGTCGACCTGGAAGCCGCCGTCGCGCGTGTAGCCGGTGCTGCCGTCGGGCAGCTGGATCTGGAAGAAGCCCTGGCCCTTGATCGCCAGGTCGAGATTGCCCCCGGTCTGCTGCAGGCTGCCCTGGCCGAAGTTGCGCGTGCTGGCTGCGGCGCGCACGCCCAGCCCCACCTGCAGCCCGGTGGGCAGCTGGCTCTGTTCGGAACTGGCCGCACCTGCCGAGCGCAGGTTCTGGTACATCAGGTCTTCGAACACCACGCCGGCGCGCTTGTAGCCGTTGGTGCCGACGTTGGCCAGGTTGTTGGCAATCGAGTCCAGCTTGGTCTGCTGGCCTTCCATGCCGGTCTTGGCGATCCAGAGTGAGCGGATCATGGTGTGCGGATCCTCCGAGGGATGGTGCCGATCTTGGACCGGGCTGTAGGGCGTCTAGCGGCGGAAAAGAGGCCGCCTGGCCGGTCTTCTCTGCGGCCGCCCGGCGCCCGCGTCGCGTCACTGCGGCGCGAGCAGGCGCGCAGCCGTCTGCTCGCGCTGTTCGGCGCCCTGCAGCACCTTCATCTGTTGTTCGAACTGGCGCGCCGCGGCGATCATGGCCACCATGGTCTCGATCGGGCTGACGTTGGAGCCTTCCAACGCCCCCGACTGCAGCCGCGCTGTCGGGCTGGCAGGCAGTTCGCCGTCACCGGCACGGAACAGGCCGTCTTCGCCGCGCGCCAGCGGCGCCTCGGGCTCCACCAGCTTCAGCCGCCCGGCCTGCTGCGGCCGCCCGTTGCCCACGGTGGTGGTGATGATGCCGTCGGCCGCCACCTCCACCGCGGCGTTGATCGGCAGCGTGATCGGGCCGCCGTCGCCCAGCACCGGCAAGCCGGCGGGCGTGACGAGCAGGCCTTCGGCACTGACCTGCAGCGCGCCGGCGCGTGTGTAGGCCTCGGTGCCGTCCAGCGCCTGCACGGCGAGCCAGGCCTGGCCTTGCATGGCCACGTCGAGCGGCCGGCCGGTGGCCTGTACCGGGCCCGAACGGTGATCGTGTCCGACCGTCGATTCGAGAGCGTAGACGCGCGTGCTGGCGCCGTCGCCGCGCACCGGCACGGCGCGAAAGGCCTGCAACTCGGCGCGAAAGCCGGTGGTCGACGCATTGGCCAGGTTGTTGGCCAGCACGTCCTGGCGCTGCATGGTGGCCTTGGCGCCGGCCATCGCCAGGTAGATTTGGCGGTCCATGGCTCAAGCCGCGTCGCGGCGGGGCGCGTGCTGCGGCAGCGGGATCGGTGCCGGGTGCATCGTCGGCCTCAACGCAGGTTGAGCAGGGCCTGCAGCACCTGGTCCTGCGTCTTGATGGTCTGCGCGTTGGCCTGGTAGGAACGCTGCGCCGTGATCATGTTGACGAGCTCGCCGGTGAGGTCGACGTTGGACTCCTCCAGTGCGCCCGCCTGCAGGCTGCCCAGTGCGCCGTCGCCGGGAACGCCGGCCACCGGGTCGCCCGAGGCATAGGTGCGCGCCCAGGAATTGCCGCCCACCGACTGCAGGCCCTGCGGGTTGCGGAAGTTGGCGATTTCGACCTGCCCGGCAGGACGCGAGCGGCCGTTGGAGTAGCGCGCGGTGACGATGCCGTTGCTCTCGACCGTGATCGCCGTCAGCAAGCCGGCCGAGAAGCCGTCCTGGCGCAGGTCGGTGACGCCGAAGGCCGAGCCGAACTGCGTCGCCGACGTCACGTCCAACACCATGTTGATTTCCAGCGTCTCGGCGCCCTGCGCGTTGACGCCGGCCGACACGGTCAAGGGTATCTGATCCAGCGACGGCAGCGGCGGCACCGGCGTCTTCGGCGTGCTGCCGTCGGGCTCGAACTCGAGTGTCGTCACCGGCAGCGGCGCGGCGGCCGTGCCGGCAACGGTGACACCATTGGCCGTGGCGTAGACGTCCCAGGTGTCGGTCGCCGTCTTCTGGAAGAAGTAGGTGAGCGCCACTTCCTGGCCCTTGGCGTCGTGCACGATCAGCGAGGTGGCGTTGTTGTAGGTCTCGGCGTCGTCGAAGTCGATCGACGGGACGCCTGCGGGTTTCGTTATGTCGCGCCGCGAGTCCAGGTTCATCTCCAGCAGCACCTCCTTCGTTGCCGAAGGGCTGACCCCGGCGGTGGGCAGCTTCAGTTCAACCGACTTGCCGGGCTGGATGATGCCTTGCGCGTCGGCGCTGTAGCCCATCAGTCGCAGGCCGCCGTTGTTGACGATGTAGCCATCGCGGTCGACCTTGAACTGGCCGTTGCGGGTGAACAACGGCGGGTTCATGCCGTCGGTAACCTGGAAGAAGCCGGCACCACTGATTGCGAGGTCCATCGGGTTCTCCGTCGTCGAGATGTTGCCCTGGGTGAACTGGTGGGCCACCGCGGCCAGCGTGGTGCCGATGCCGATGGCTTGGGCGCCGGCGCCGCCGAGCGCCGCGGCGTAGACGTCGGAGAACTCGGCCCTGGCCGTCTTGCTGCCGTAGGTGCTGGCATTGGCGATGTTGTTGCCGATGATGTTCAGGTTCTGGGCGGTGGCGTTGAGCCCGGAGAGGCCTTGCTGGAAGCTCATGGAAGGTCCTTGTGAAGTCGCGGGAAGACGCGGTGAGTCAGGGGTGGATCAGTTGAAGGCCTTGACGTCGCCGTAGGCGACGCTGCCGCTGGTGCGGGTCTCGAGCATCAGCCTGTCGCCGACGGTGCTGACGGCTTCGACGCGGTCGCGCATCAGCGGCGTCGCCGGCACGGCGATGGGGCCGGCCGTGGCGACGACGCGGAAGCGATAGGGGGCGTCGTCGGGCAGGTTCTCCGCCGGCCAGGCGAAGCCGTGGCTGCCGGCGTTGAGCGTGCCCAGGTCGAGCGTGTCGACGACATGCCCCGAAGGCGCGAGGATCTCGACCTTGACGCGGTCGGCGGTGCTCGCGAGCTCGAAGCCGCCGACACCGTTGCCTTGCGTCACGGCGAGGTGGTCGCCTTTCACCGTCACGTCGCGACCGACCAGCGCCGCGCCCTGCAGCGTCTGCATCTGCAGGAACTGGCGGCTCAGGCCTTGGACGGTGGTGTTGAGCTGCGTGATGCCGTTGACGGTGTTGATCTGCGCCATCTGGCTGGTGATCTCGGCGTTGTCCATCGGGTTGAGCGGATCCTGGCTCTGCATCTGCGCCACCAGCAGCTTCAGGAAACGGTCGGCACTGCCGGCGTCGTTGCGGGTTGTGCTGTTGGTTCCAGCGCCGGCGGTCGAGCTCGCCAGCGCGTCGAGCACGGTGCTCATGACTGCCCGATCTGCAAAGTCTTGAGCAGCAGGCTGCGCGCCGTGTTCATGACTTCGACGTTGTTCTGGTACGAGCGTGATGCAGAGATCATGTTGACCATCTCCTCCACCGGGTTGACGTTGCTGTAGGTGACGTAGCCCTCGGCGTCGGCGCCGGGGTGCTTGGGGTCGTGCTGGCGGCGGCCGGGGCGGCTGTCTTCGGAGATCGTCGACACGCGCACGCCGGCACCGGCCTCGCCCTGCCCGGCGGAGCCCATGAGCGCGGTCTGGAACACCACCTGGCGCGCCCGGTAGGCGCTGCCGTCGGGGCCGGCCACGGTGTCGGCGTTGGCCAGGTTGGAGGCCACCACGTTCAGTCGCTGGCTCTGTGCGCTGATCGCGCTGCCGGCTATGTCGAAGATGCGCAACATGCTCATGACAGACCCTCGTCCTTATGCCTGGTGGTGGCTCTTCATGGCGTCGAGCATGGTGCGCACGCTGCCGTTGATGAAGCGCAAGGTGGATTCGTACTTGACGGCGTTGTCGGCAAAGGCGCCGCGCTCGCGGTCCATGTCGACGGTGTTGCTGTCCAGGTTGGTCTGGCTGGGCACCGCATAACGCAGGGTCGGGGACAGGCGCCCGCCGGTGTGCATGATGTCTGCGCCGATGCCCTTGGCGTTGCCGTTGCCGGTGGCCGCGCGCAGCGCCGCGGCGAAGTCGAAGTCGCGCGCCTGGTAGCCGGGGGTGTCGGCGTTGGCGATGTTGCTGGCGATCAGGCGTTGGCGCTCGGCCCGCAGCATCAGGGCCTGGCTATGGAAGTCCAGCGATTCGGTGAGGCGGGCAATCATGCGGAGCTCCTTCGGTCCCGGTCGATGGGACCCGGGTCGGTGCAGCCATTCTGGGCAGCCCTGGCCTGGACATGAGTGCGAATAGAGGGTTCTAGGGCGGCCAATTCGAGCCTCGGCGGCCGTCGCGCGTCGTTACATTG
>JACZKT010000537.1 GCA_014859905.1 Rubrivivax sp. | reverse complement strand
GGCCGGCGCCGCGGCCGCGGTCTATGCCGCGCGCAAGGGCATCCGCACCGCCGTCGTGGCCGAACGCTTCGGCGGCCAGACGCTCGACACGCTGGGCATCGAGAACTTCATCTCGGTGCTGGAGACGCAGGGCCCGAAATTCGCCGCCGCGCTGGAAGCGCAGGTGCGCAGCTATGGCGTGGACATCATGAACGGCCAGCGCGTGGCGTCCCTCGAGCCGGGGGCGCAGCCCGGCGGCGAGATCACGGTGACGCTGGCCAACGGCGCGGCGCTGAAGAGCCGCTCGGTGATCCTGGCCACCGGCGCGCGCTGGCGCAACGTCGACGTGCCCGGCGAGCAGGAATACCGCAACAAGGGCGTGGCCTACTGTCCGCACTGCGACGGCCCGCTGTTCAAGGGCAAGCGCGTGGCCGTCATCGGCGGCGGCAATTCAGGCGTCGAGGCCGCCATCGACCTGGCCGGCGTGGTGGCGCACGTCACGCTGCTCGAATTTGCCGACCGGCTCAAGGCCGACGCGGTGCTGGTGAACAAGCTCAGGAGCCTGCGCAACGTCGACATCCACACCGGCGCGCAGACCAGCGAGATCAGCGGCGACGGCAACAAGGTCACCGGCCTGCGCTACGTCGACCGCGCCAGCGGCCAGGCGCACGACGTCGATCTGGCCGGGGTGTTCGTGCAGATCGGCCTCGTCCCCAACACCGAATGGCTGCGCGGCACGGTGGAGCTGTCGCGGCACGGCGAGATCATCATCGACGACAAGTGCGCCACCAGCGTGCCCGGCGTGTTCGCGGCCGGCGACGTGACCACGGTGCCCTACAAGCAGATCATCATCGCCGGCGGTGAAGGCGCGAAGGCGGCGCTGTCGGCCTTCGACCACCTGATCCGCAGCCCGGTGCTGCAGGGCTGAAGGCGTGGCCGGCGGCGGCGCGCCGCGCGGCCTGCTTCAGCCGTATGCGTACCAGAGCGCGGCGAAGAAGTGGCAGGCGCTGCCGCCGAGCACGAACAGGTGGAAGAGGAAGTGCGTGTAGCGCAGGCGGTGGTCGAACAGGAAGACGAGCGCGCCGACGGTGTAGCTCAGTCCGCCGGCGACCAGCCAGGCCAGGCCGGTGGCCGGCAGGCGTGACACCAGCGGCACGGCGGCCACCACCGCCACCCAGCCCATCGCCACGTACAGGCCCGTCGACAAGAGCGGGTGCTTGAGCCGGTTCAGCAGCTTGACCGTGACGCCGAACGCGGCCACGCCCCAGACAATGCCGAACATCGTCCAGCCCCAGCCGCCGCGCAGCACGCCCAGGGTGAAGGGCGTGTAGCTGGCGGCGATGAAGACGAAGATCGCCGCGTGGTCGAAGCGGTTCAGCCAGGCCTTGGCGCGGCCGACCGGCAACGCGTGGTACAGCGTCGAGACCAGATAGAGCAGGATCATCGCGCCGCCGAACACCGCGGCGGCCACGATGTCGGCCGCGCTGCCGCGCTGCGCAGCCTGCCAGACGAGGATCGGCAGCGCAGCCACCGCCAGCATGCAGCCCACGCCGTGGCTGGCGACGTTGGCGATCTCCTCGCCGCGCGTCTGCGGGCGATCGACGGCGGCGCTCATGGCCGCATGCCGCCGCGGCGCAGCCCCGGCGTCGTGCCCAGTCATGCGCGCGCGCAAGGCCTCAGCCACACTGCCCCACATAACCGCAGGCGGTACAGAAGTCGCAGCCGTCCTTGTGGATGACGCTGGCGTTGCCGCATTCCGGGCACGGCTTGCCGGCCTGCAGCGCCGGCGCGTCGCCGGCGCGCGGCGCCTCCAGCACCCCCATCTCGCGCAGCGGGAAGCCGCGCTCGTCGAGCACGCCCAGCATGGCGTAGCGGTGGATGATCAGCCGCGCCAGGTAGGCCACCGTCGACGGCCAGGTCTGCTGGCGCTGCTGCCCCGGCGGCAGCCCGGGCACGAAGGCCATGAAGTGGCCCAGCGGCTCGGCATAGTTGAGCAGCTTGCGCAGCTTCATGCCGATCCACGCCGGGTCGATGACACGCATGTCCAGCGACAGCAGCCGCGCCAGGCCGTCCAGCGCGCGCGGGTAGTTGCCCGACAGCGCCATTGCGCAGGGGCGTGTGACGCTGCCGCCGTCGGGGCCGGGCAGCGTCACTTCCTTGAGCGTGACGGTGAAGGCCTCGCCGGTGGCCGGGTTGTCGACGTCGACCGCCCAGGCCAGCGTGCCCGAGGGGTCGGTGTGCGGCTCGTCACGACTGATCAGGGCATCGACCATCGGCGCTGGTGCGCCGGGTGTCGGCGGCAGGGTACCGAGCTGTTCGCAGCGCCAGCGGATCAGCGCCGCGGTGGCCGCCACCACGCCGGGGAACAGGCGCCGCTCGCCGTGCGGCGGGAACGGCATCTCGAACGGCCGCTCCTCGGCCACCGTGGCCAGCGCGTCCAGCTTGAGCTGCAGCCAGGCGGCGTCGTCGCTGCGCATGTCCATCGACAGCGTCTTGGCCAGCGCACCCAGGCCGCGCGGTTGCTCGGCCCCGTTGACCCAGGCCTCGAAGGCGCGTGTGCTGCTGGCGGCCCCGGCACCGTCGTCGCGCGGCACCTCGCCGACGAAGAGCGCGAAGTCGCCGAACGGGTGCTGCACCATGAAGGTCCAGGCCGCGTTGCCGCCCGGCAGGTCGGGCCGGCCCGGCCAGCGCAACGAAGCCAGCACCGGCGCCGGCAGGCGCTCCAGCGCCAGGCGGCGGTTGGCATCACGTTCGTTCGGCAGCTTCAGCGGCGACGGCGGCTGCGGCGTCGTGCTGAGCACGCTGCCGACCACCGCGTTGGGCCGGTAGGTGGCCAGGCCCTTGAGGCCCAGCGACCAGGCCTGCTGGTAGAGGTCCTCGAAATCGGCATAGGGGTAGTCGGCCGGCACGTTGACGGTCTTGCTGATGGCGGTGTCGATGAACGGCGCCACCGCGGCCACCATCTCGGCGTGGGCCTGCGCGCTCATCTCCAGCGCCGTCACGAAGGCCGGCGTCAGTGCGGCGTCGTCGCCCTTGAGGTGCTTGTACAGGCGCCAGGCGTGGTCCTGCACCGCGTGTTCGGCAAAGCCGCCGTCGGGCAGGCGCTTCCTGCGCGTGTAGGTCCAGCTGAAGGCGGGCTCGATGCCGTTGCTGGCGTTGTCGGCGAAGGCCAGGCTGATGGTGCCGGTGGGCGCGATCGACAGCAGGTGCGAATTGCGCAGGCCGTGGGCGCGGATGCGGTCCTTCAGCGGCTGCGGCAGGCGCGACGCGAAGGTGCTGCCGCTCAGGTAGAGGTCGGCGTTGAAGAGCGGGAACGCACCGCGTTCACGCGCCAGGTCCACCGATGCGTCGTAAGCCGTGTCGCGCAGCAGCACCGCGATGCGGCGCGCCATCGCGCGGGCGTCGGCGCCGTCGTAGCGCAGGCCCAGCATCACCAGCGCGTCGCCCAGGCCGGTGAAACCGAGGCCGACGCGCCGCTTGGCCGCGGCCTCGGCCTGCTGCTGCGGCAGCGGCCACAGCGTCACGTCGAGCACGTTGTCGAGCATGCGCACCGCCGTGCGCACGACGGCCGCGAAGCCGGCTTCGTCGAGCGTGGCGTCGGCTTCGTAGGGCCGCTGCACGAAGCGCGTGAGGTCGATCGAGCCCAGGCAGCAGCAGCCGTAGGGGGGTAGCGGTTGTTCGGCACATTGCCCAGTGACCAGGCCGTTGAACACGACGCTGTGGCAGTCGGGTTGCGTCGTGTCGTAGACCGGATAGCAGCCGATGGGTTCGATGGCGATGATGCGGGCGCTGAATCGCTGCGACTTGCGCAGCAGCTTGCCGGACACCCAGGACTCGTACTTCTCGCGCTTGGCGGGGAGCAGGAAGCCGATCTCGCGCATGAAGGCCTCGCGCGACTCGCCGTCGATGATCAGCTCGAAGAGGGGCTGGCAGTTGTATTCGCGCCGATCACCGTGGCCGTCAGGCAGCGGCTTCGCGCCGCCGGCTCGACGCAGGTGGAGCCGGCAAAAGACGCCGAAGTTCGCCAGCAGGACCTGCACCTCGGCGAGCAGGGGGCGATGAACCGAGCTCAGGCGGATCGAGCAGGTCTGGCTGCCGCCGGAGATGTTGACCGTGCCGTCGGTCTGGAACAAGCCACGCAGGTAACCGCGCACGCAGTCCTCGTTCCCGCGCCAGACGACCTCCGGGACCCTCAGCTTCGTCTCGCGCGTCACACCGTAGGCCTGCAGCGCACGAGCCAGCAGCACGGAGCGAATGAAAACCTGACTCCGCGACGGCACCGCGACGGGACGCACACGGTACTGCCGCGCCGTCGCCGAGAGACCCGCCGTCATCGCGTTGACGGCATCGGCCACCCATTCGGCGAGCTCACGTTCCTCGTTCCACAGCGACAGCACGGCGACTTCCTGGCCCTTGCCGCGATGCGTGAAGTGGCCATCGCCAGCCAGCAGCCCCAGCAAGGTGCCGAGCACTCCATGGCCTAACTGGCCAAACTGGCCCTTGCCCGACTGCACCCACAATGCGTCGCCGACGCGCAGGTCGCTCAGGCGCACCTTGCCCCGCGCTGCGTAGAACTCGTGCCAGGCCGTGGCCTTGATCTCGTAGCCCTCGGCGGTGCGAACGTGGAAGACCTCGGCATCGCGTGCGGTCAGGAAGGCTGGCACGGCCGGCCGGACTTCGGTGCCTCGGGTACCCGAACCGAGCGTGCGCTTGTCGACCGTGACTTCCAGCGCGACGCCCGCCGCGTGAAGCTCTCCGATGGACACCAGGCCATGTTGAGTCGCGAGCCGTGCATCCGCGGTCACGCACGGGTTGGTCGCCGCGATCGTCTCGCAGTACGCCAGATTGTTGTCGCGGTTGATGGTGTCCAGGAACAGCACGCCCGGTTCGGCGTGGTCGTAGGTGCAGCGCATGATCTGCGTCCAGAGCTCGCGCGCCGGCAGCTTGCGGTAGACCCACACGCCCTCGTGGCCCTCGGCTCCCGGGCGCTGCCAGGCGCCGGCTTCCTTCTGCGCCGGACCGGGCTCGGCACGGTGCACCAGTTCCACATCGCCGGCGTCGCGCACGGCCTGCATGAAGGCGTCGGTGATGCCGACCGAGATGTTGAAATTCTTCAGGTCGCCGCCGTCCTTGGCGTGGATGAACTCCTCGACGTCGGGGTGGTCGCAGCGCAGCACCGCCATCTGTGCGCCGCGCCGCGCACCCGCCGATTCGACGGTCTCGCAGGAACGGTCGAAGACGCGCATGTAGCTCACCGGGCCCGACGCCGAGCTCTGCGTGGCGCCGACCCAGGCGCCGCGCGGGCGGATGCGCGAGAAGTCGTAACCCACGCCACCGCCGCGGCGCATCGTCTCGGCCGCTTCGGCCAGCGCGGTGTAGATGCCGGGGTGGCCGTCGTCGATCTGCGTGATGCTGTCGCCCACCGGCTGCACGAAGCAGTTGATGAGCGTGGCGGCCAGCCCGGTGCCGGCCGCCGACTGGATGCGCCCGGCCGGGATGAAACCCTGCTGCAGCGCCTGCAGGAAACGTTCTTCCCACGGCCCGCGCTGATCCGGCGCTTCGGCTTCAGCCAGCGCGCGCGCCACGCGTCGATTCACTTCCAGCGGCGTGCTCTCGTCGCCTTTGGCGTACTTCTCCTTCAGCACCTCGGCGCTGATGGCCTGCGGCGGCAGAGTATGGGCCGCGGCGGGGGCGGCGG
>JACZKT010000536.1 GCA_014859905.1 Rubrivivax sp. | reverse complement strand
AGCAGCGCCGCGGCGCTGCTGCGCGAGGCCGATGCGCAGCTGTACGCCGCCAAGTCGAGCGGGCGCGATCAGGCCCGTGCCACGTCACTGTCCGCGCCCTGAGCACGGCGCGCGGCATCGGCATCCAAGGCCGTGGCCCGTGGCGTATCGTGCTGCGCGCCGACTTCACGCGGCTGCGCCAGGTGCGGCTGAACCTGCTGTCCAAGGCCGTCCATGCAAGCTGCCGGGCGGGTGCGCAGCCGGGGCTGCGCGGGCGTGACGGCGCGCAGCGAATGGACGGTGCTCAGACCGCCGCGCCCAGGCGGGTCACGTCGATCTTCTCCTCGTGCTCGCTGCCTTGCCGTGTCATCGGCTCGTTGGCTGCCAGGGCGCTGCCGAGGGTGGCGCGGTCGCGGCCGTGTTCCTTGGACCGGTACAGGGCCTCATCGGCGATGCGCAACAGGTCGTCCAGGCGCTCGGCCATCGTCGAGTCGGCGACGCCGAAACTGACCGTGAACTTGGGCACCTTGCCGTTCTCGAGCGCCTGCGCCAGCCCTGTGCGTGCACGATCTGCCCAGTGGCATCCTTCCTGGGCATCGGAGCCGCAGAGCACGATGGCAAACTCCTCGCCGCCCCAGCGGGCCACGATGTCGTGGTCGCGCACGGCCTTCTTCATCGCGTCGGCAAACAGGCGCAAGGCGTCGTCGCCCACCAGGTGACCGTAGGTGTCGTTGAGCATCTTGAAGCGGTCGAGATCGGCCATGAGCAGCGCGAAGGGTTGCTTCTTGCGCATCAACTCGCGAACTGCGGCCTCCAGCGCACGCCGGTTGGCCAGACCGGTGGCCGCGTCGGTGGCCGCCTGCAGCTGGGTGCGCTCGAAGGCACGCACCACGCCGATGCGCGCCGCCGCCTGGGCGCCGATGGCGGCGAGCTGCGCCAGTTGATGGGGCTGCATCGCCCGGTGCGCCGGGCCGACGCTGTGGAGCACGCCGAGTGCGCGGCCCATGAAGTGCAGCGGCACGCACACTGCCGAGATCGCGCCCTCCGAGCCTGGTCGGCCGCGCAGGCGCGGGCATGCGCTCAGGGCCTCGCTGTCGTTGAAAGTCACGCTATTGCCGCCGCGCACGGCTTGGCAGTAGTAGGGGGAATCCACGGTGCAGCCTGGCGCACCGGCGCTTGGATGCTCCGTGGCCCGCTGCAGCATCGCCTGGCTGGAGTCGGAAACCAGCAATTCCATGGCGCGATCCGGCGAAACCGCCGCCATCGCGCGCTGCACCACCCGGTAAGCGTCGGGTTCCGAATCGGCCATCTCCAATGCAGCGTCCAACTCACGGCCGAAGCGGTGGCGTTCCGAGTCGTCCAGGGCGTGGGCCAACATGTGCTGCAGCTTGTCGGCCATCGCATTGACCGCGCAGCCCAGCCGCCCAATCTCGTCGTCGATCTCGATCTCTGCGCGGCGGCCGATGTCACCACCGGCCACTGCCGACGCCACCGCCTCCACTTTGCGCAGCGAGTTGCGGATGGAGCGCCCGGTCCAGCCAACCAGGGCCGCCGTGAGCACGAAGCCGATCAGAGCCGTGGCGACAACGACCAGGTCGGCTCGGGTCTTGACCTCTGCCGCATGGTCCACCGCGCGCTGGTTGTGCCCGCGCAGTGCCACGATCTGCCTGTGGAACACGTCCTCCAGTTCGTCGAAGGCGGCATTGAACTGCGGCAGTCTCGCTTGTGCGGCGCTGCGATCGACGAGCGCTGCCGAGATCAATTCCTGCGCGATGTCCAGGTACCGATCGACACTCGCTCGCCCGACGAGCAACTCGGCGCGGAGATCGGCGTCGATGTCGCTCGTTGCGAGCCGCGCCATCGCATCGCGCATGAACTGCGCGTGCTCTCTGACGCCCTTGCGCACGTCGTCGGCGTTCACCTGCGCAATCTGGCCGACCAGAAGCGACTCGTAAGCCACCGAGCGCAGCCCTTCATGCGACATGTCGGCGGCTTGCAGCAGGCTGAGCGCGGCGGTCTGGTTGACGACCAGTTCGGTGACCGCCCGGGTCCGCGACAGCACAAACTCGGCAATCGCGGCACCGACCACCATCCCCAGGGACAGCAGGATCGCAATGACGCGGAGCTTGGCTTGTATGGAGCGGGGTATCCGCAGGGACATGTTCATGCCTTTCTCCAGCAACAACCGGGGTTTCGGCCACGGTTTCGGGTCCGATCGAAACTGACGCTTGGCAGGACGTGATTTCGCCTCGGCCTTGGTGAAACCTGCACGACCCGGGCGCCATGGTTCATCAGCAGCAGCCGGCAGATTCCATCGTGGTATCGGCAGGGATACGCGGCAGTTGAGGCGTGGCGCAGTGACATCCGAACGATGCGGTCGATCGGAGACAGGGTCGCAGTCGGGCCCGACTCAAGCGCGCCGGCCCATGACCGGCGCAAGAGGATCCGCCCGCTGGGCCGCAGGAACACTCGCCAGCCGAGAAACTGGACAGCGTGCAGGCGAAGAGGCGCGTGGCGAAAAGGCAGAGCGGCTACGATGCGCCATTGAAGACCCATGCCATCGTGCAAGGCATGTCGCTGTTCGAGCAGTTGCGCTGAAAGCCCTTAGAACCTCACTGAACCGTTGCCCGGCTACCGGGCCGACGCTTGCATGCAAGACCATCCCGTGCTGGGCCAGGTGGCCCTGGGCTACAGCCCCATGATCGACCGCCAGCGCGTCGCTGAAGCTGCAGCTGCGTCCGCTCAGCCCGGGCATGCCGCCGCAGCCATCACCTCCATTTGCCAGCGCAACTCTTCAAGCCACCGCCGTTCAACGGCTTGACAGAGCACTGGCGCGTCAACCGAAGCATGGCCTATTCGATCGAGATCGCCGCCAACCCCAGCGAACGGACATGACGGCCATGGCTCGCGTTCTTGTCACCGGGGGCGCCGGCTTTCTGGGCTCGCACCTCTGTGAAATCCTGCTCGGCGCCGGCCATGAAGTGCTGTGCGTCGACAATTTCTTCACGGGAAGCCGGGCCAATGTCGCTCCCTTCCGGAGCAACCCCCGCTTCGAGCTGATACGCCACGACGTTACCTTCCCGCTGTACGTGGAAGTCGACCAGATCTACAACCTGGCCTGCCCAGCCAGCCCCATCCATTACCAGTATGACCCCGTCCAGACCACCAAGACCAGCGTGCATGGGGCCATCAACATGCTGGGTCTGGCCAAGCGCACAAAGGCGCGCATCCTGCAGGCCTCGACCTCCGAGGTGTACGGTGACCCGGAGGTCCATCCCCAGCCCGAGGACTACCTGGGCCGCGTCAACCCGATCGGGCCACGCTCGTGCTACGACGAGGGCAAGCGTTGTGCCGAAACGCTGTTCTTCGACTACCGGAGGCAGCACGGACTCGACATCAAGGTGGCACGGATCTTCAATACCTACGGTTCGCGCATGCACTTCGGCGACGGACGCGTGGTCAGTGATTTTGTCGTTCGCGCCTTGCGCGGCGAGAACCTGGTCATTCATGGGGACGGGATGCAGACACGCAGTTTCTGTCATGTCAGCGATCTGATCCGCGGCCTCGTCGCACTGATGGACACACCACTTGGCGTCACGGGCCCGATGAATCTGGGCAATCCATCGGAGATCACGATTCTGGAACTCGCCGAACTGGCGATACGAATGACCGGCAGCCGCTCACGCCTGGAGTTTCTCCCGCGACGCCCGGACGATCCGATCCGGCGCTGTCCCGACATCTCGCTGGCGGCGCAGGTGCTTGGCTGGCAACCCCAGATCACCCTTGACGAGGGACTCCAGGAAACGATTGCCGACTTTCGTTGCCGACTCCAGGCCTGAGTCGCCCGCTGCGGATGGCTCAACTCCGGGCCCGGCGCAGCGACTGCGAGATGACAATCACTTCACCGTGCGGCCAGAGTGTGTTCAATCGCAGCCCAGGAAGACCATGCAAAAAGGCCTCGTTCTCACCATTCCCAGGAATGCCCGGCGCCTCGAGACGTTCCTCGACGCCAACCGACGGTCTGGCCTGGAACTTGTTCCGTACTTCGGGGTGGAACCGCACATGTTCACCCGCGATGAACTCGTTGCGCAGGGATTGATCCACGAGAACCTGAACCCTCGCTTCAGGCCTGGCTATATCGCCCACGCACTTTCCTGCCGCAGCATCTGGATCGAAGCCGCCCAGGCGGCCGGGCCGACCTACGTGTTCGAGGACGACGCCTACCTCGCTGACGACCTGCCGGCAAAGGTGGACCAGGCCACCGCCGGCCTGTCTGACTGGGACATCGTTCTGCTCGGCTACAACACGGACTCCATTCTCGACATCCTGCTGTCGGACGAGATGCGCCTGATGTCCAAGTTCTCCATCAAAAATCCCACGCCGGACCAGATACAAGCCATCATCCAGCAACCGAACCCCAGGGTCTTCCGCCTGCACCAGGCTTTCGCCACGTGTGGCTACGTCATCTCGCCCCGAGGCGCACGAGCCTGCCTCGAGGCCTGTTTCCCGCTCAGGAACGTCGTCGTCAAAGTGCCGGCGTTGGGGCGGCCCCTGCTCACGTATACCCTGGACTGCACGTTGAACACCGTCTACCGCAGTCTTCACGCTTACGCCTTCATGCCCCCCTTGGTGCTCACCTCCAACGATCCTGCAAGCTCTTCCATCACCTGAAGTCAGGGGCACGGAGGGGACCGTGCAGCAGGAACACTCGCCAGCCGAGGAACTGGACAGCGTGCAGGCGAAGAGGCGCGTGGCGAAAAGGCAGAGCGGCTACGATGCGCCATTGAAGACCCATGCCATCGTGCAAGGCATGTCGCTGTTCGATGGCCTGTGCCGAGCGCCCTTTGAACCCTCACTGAACCGCTGCCCGGCAACCGGGCCGACGCTGCATGCAAGACCATCCCGTGCTGGGCCAGGTGGCCCTGGGCTACAGCCCCATGATCGACCGCCAGCGCGCGGTCATTGCGACCCGCCTGACGGTGTTCCCCGAACGGCCAGACGCCGCGCCCGATGCTGCAGCGCTGCTGCGTGCGCTGGACGAGGTCTGGCCCCCGGCCGAGGGCAGCGCGGGCAGCGGCGCACCGCTGACGCTGGAGTTGCGTCCGCTGAACCCGGGTGCAGCCGCGGCGCGGCCGGTGGGCCTGCGGCCGCCGCTGTCGCTGAACGTGGCGGGCGAGGCCATGCTGCATGCCGTCATGGCTGCCGGCCCCGGGCCGCACCTGATGCTGGAAGTGCCGGCCTTCATGGCCGCCGACCCGCTGCATGCAGCCGTGTTGCGTGAACTGCACGCCGCCGGCACGCCGCTGATGCTCAAGGGCCGGCCTTCGGCCCCGCTGGCGCCGGATCTGCTGGCCTGCTTCGGTCATGCCTTGATCGAGGCCGGCGACGAACACCGCACCGGCGCTGCGCCGGCGCCCGGTCTGCGCCAGGTCACCACCGTGCAGGACGGCGTGCGCACGACGGCCGAACTCGACGGGGCCTTCCAGCGCGGAGCCGTGGCCGTGCTGGGCTGGCCCTTCGACGACCCCTTGCCCCCAACGGCGTCGCGGCGCAGCGTGCCGACCGACATGCAGGTGGTGATGGAACTCGTCGCCGCGGTCGACCGCGAAGAGCCGGTGGCCAAGCTCGAAGCCATCCTCAAGCGCGATCCGACCTTGGCTTTCCGTCTCATGCGCTACCTCAATTCGGCGGCCTTCGGGCTGTCGGTGGAGATCAACTCCTTCGGCCACGCGCTCATGCTGCTGGGCTATGTGCGCCTGAAGCGCTGGCTGGCGCTGCTGCTGGCTTCGTCCAGCAAGGACGCCAACGCCAAGCCGCTGTTGTTCGCCGCCGTGCGACGCGGCCTGCTGCTCGAGGAACTGGTGCGCAGCCAGGGCGACGCCGAACTGCGCAGCGAGATCTTCATCTGCGGCGTGTTCTCGCTGCTCGACCGCCTGCTGCGCCAGCCGTTCAGCGAACTGCTGGCCAATGTGCCCGTGCCCGCGCGCGTGCAGCAGGCGCTGCGCCACGAGGACGGCCCCTTCCACCCGTATCTGGAACTGGTGCGGGCGATCGAGGCCTCCGCCGTGTTCGACATCCGCGAGTGTTCGGAACGCCTGCTGCTGGGCCCGGCCGAGGTCAACCGCGCCCTGCTGAGCGCGCTGCGAGCGGCCCGGCAACTGGACTGAAGGCCTGGCCTGTTCGGGAGCAGCGGTCCAATGAGTCTCGACCTGCGCATCCATCGCGGACAGCAGTACGTCCACATCCTGGCGGTCGGTGTCTACCGGGCGATCACCGGCCGCGAGACGGCGCAGTCCGCACTCGGCGAGGTCGCCCGGCGCTGGAAGGAGCTGACGGACCGTGTCGGCGTGCAAGAGCAGCGCGAGGCCTGCCGTCACGTCGCGCGCTTCGAGGCCGGTCAGTAGGCGCCGCAGCATGCGCATGCGCACCCGGATCCTCGGCGCGGTGCTGATCGTGGTGGCAGGGGTCTGCGCGACCTTTCTTGCCTATGTGCTGCGCCAGGACGGCGTGGAGGCCTACGCGGCGCTGCACTCGCGCATAGCGCGCGCCCACGGACGGATGCAGCTGGCCCTTCCGGGCCCTCTCTACGACGGCAACGTCGAGCAGCTCGGCGCCTATCTCGACTCGGTCCTCGAGGGCCGCGACCTGTTGGAGATCGACCTCACCCAGACCGTGGGCGACATCCGGATCGCGCGCCAGCGCGAGGCCGCCACCACGGCGGGCCGCAGGCTCGAATTCCGGATTCCCGTCATCCGCGGCAAGGACACGCTCGGCGAGGTGCGCACGCTGTGGACGACGGCCGGCATCGAACACGACCTGGCCGACAAGCGCGACCAGATCCTGCTCTTCACCCTGGCCCTGATGGCCACCGTCGGGGCCGTGATCTACGTCGTGGCGCGCAGCTTCACGCGACCGATCGACCGTCTCACCGCAGCGGCGCAGGCCATGGCCGAGGGCGACCTCGAGCGCCGGATCGACGCCAGCGGCATGCAGGAGCTGGCCACGCTGGGCGACAGCTTCAACCGCATGCGCGACGCGGTCCGCCAGAAGATGGCGGACCTGGCCGAGACCAACCACCGCCTGCACGAGGAGGCCGAGCGGCGCCACCACGTCGAGCAGGAACGCGATCGCCAGGCCTCCATCCTGCAGGCCACCACCGACATCGTCGGCATGGCCGACCCGGCCGGTCGGGTGCTCTACCTCAACCGCAGCGGCCGCGCCCTGCTGGGCGTGGCGCCGGAGGGCGAGCTCGGGATCGCGGTCCGGCAGCTGCATCCCAGGTGGGCCGCGAAGATCGTCCTGGACCAGGGCGTGCCGGTCGCGTTGCGCGACGGCGTGTGGTCGGGCGAGACCGCCATACGCGCCGGCGACGGCAGCGAGATCCCGGTGTCGCAGGTCATCCTGCGCCACCAGGATGCGCAAGGCAGGGTCGAGTACCTGTCGACGATCATGCGCGACATCAGCGAGCGCAAGCGTACCGAGCAGGCGCTGCGCGACTTCAACGCCGAGCTCGAGCGCAGGGTCGAGCAGCGCACCGCGCAGCTGGCAGCGTCGCGCGACGAGGCCGACCGCGCCAACCACGCCAAGAGCGAGTTCCTGTCGCGCATGAGCCACGAGTTGCGCACACCGATGAACGCGATCCTGGGCTTCGCGCAGCTGCTGCAAATGGACTCGCAACTCGGCGACAGCCGGCGCGACTGGGTGCGCGAGATCATCGGCGGTGGGCGCCACCTGCTGGAGCTGATCAACGACGTGTTGGACCTCTCGCGCGTGGAGTCGGGCAGGTTCACCGTCAGTCCGGAGGCGGTGGCGCTGCGTCCGCTGATCGACGAGTGCCTGACCTTGCTGCGCCCGCTCGCCGAGGCCGGCAAGGTCCGCCTGCTCGAGGCCACGCGGCACTGCGAGGTGCAGGTGCGCGCCGACCGCACGCGCCTGCGGCAGGTGCTGCTGAACCTGCTGTCCAACGCGATCAAATACAACCACCGGCAGGGCTCGGTCAATATCGTGTGCGTAGCCGAAGCCGACGCCACTCCGCCCGCGGTGCGCGTCAGGATCACCGACAGCGGTCCCGGCCTGACGCCCGCGGAGCAGGCCAGGCTGTTCGTGCCCTTCGAACGGCTCGGCGCCGACGAGCGGCAGATCGAGGGCACCGGGATCGGCCTCGTGTTGAGCCGCAAGCTGATGGAGATCATGGGCGGGCAGATCGGCGTCGAGAGCACACCGGGAT
>JACZKT010000535.1 GCA_014859905.1 Rubrivivax sp. | reverse complement strand
GCCAGCCCGGCGTTCAGCATCGCCGGCGGCGGGGATACGCTGGCGGCGATTGCCAAGTACGGTATCGAGGGTGACATCAGCTACATCTCGACCGGCGGCGGCGCCGTCCTGGAGGTGCTGGAGGGGAAGACGCTGCCGGCGTTCGAGATCCTGGCAAGGCGCGCTGCCGGGCAGAGCCCTGGCTGAACACGGCATGGAGGGGCCCGGCGGACCGCCGAGGTGCCCGGTTTGCGGCTGGACTTCACGGACCGACCCCCGATGCGCGGGGGGTCGCGGTGCCCCCATCATGGAGGGCATGGTGTCTAATTGGCGAACAAGGTCTAGCCGGGTGCCAGCATGCGGCCGCGCTGCACGGCAGGTGGCGGAGAATTCCGGGTCAGCCGCCGGTGAGTGCCGGGACCGGCAGCGGGGATCCGGGGCCCCTGGTACTGAACCGATCGAGGACGGATCATGAACGAGCGACCCCAAGACACCCCTGAGATGAAGCCCGAACAGGCTCCCAAGTCTGAGGTCGACCATGGCCGTCGTCGTCTCGCTACCCTGGGTGTCAGCGGCACGGCGGTGGTGCTGTCGGTGACCAGCCGTTCGGCGGTGGCAGGCTGGGGGACGTGTACCGGTTCGGAGTTGGCCTCCGGCAACCTCTCGCGCGCAGGAAGCGCCAACCCTTGCGGCTGCAGCCCGGGTTTCTGGTGGAACAACAATGGCGAGGCGCTGTGGGCTTCATCGCCGACCCTGTACACGAACTTTCCGCGAACTGCGGCGTTCAACACAGTCTTCGGCCGGGTCTTCTACAAGCCAAAGGATGGCGGGGGCGCGGTCTTGCTGCAGGATGTGGGCCCATCTACGAGTAATGAGAACTACTTCGGCGCCAACAACAACACCGGCATGCATGCGGTGGCTGCCCTGCTGAATGCGCAGTACTTCGGCGCGCGCTATCCGACCCCCTATCAGACCGCAGAGGCCGTCAAATCGGCATTTCAGAGCGCCTTCGACACTGCCAGCTTGGCTACGGAAAACGGGCCTCGAAAGGCTCCGTTTATCAGCTTCGTCGCCACGGTCGACATCTACGACAAGACGTCGAATCTCTGGTGCAACGGCGACAGAGAGTGAACCCGCCTGGTCACCGATGCGACCAGCCACGCATGGGCTGCGCCTGGCACATGGAGTGAAATGGCGTGCCTTCACCGACGGTGTCGTGGTCCACGTCGCCGAGACCTGTGAGACGCACTTGCTGCCGCCGCATTGCGTTGCCTTGTTCGACACATCGGGCGCCGGCGCGAAGTCGGACGGCGTGCGCGACGCCGACCCGGGCGAACGCCCTGACACCGCGTCCCCTGGTCTGAGAGAGCTGCCTGACGACACCCTTCAGGCTTTGGTCGACCTCAAGATCTTCGACCGCGTCAATTGAGGATCGCGCAACTCTCGTCGACCGATCTGCATGCACGCCTGACCCGTGACGGGGTCTTGATCCCCTGCGGCACGTTCAGCGTCAACATCCGTTCCGACCTGCCTGCATTGGCGACGGGCATCGGCCAGCTCTACGCGGACTTCCCGCTGCTGGACCGGAGCGACACCTATGTCGACTTCGAGGTCGAGGTCCGCGCCCCCGGCTGGATCAGGCGCCGCCTGCGCCCGCAGGCTGTTCTGCGCTGTGACGGCCGCGTGCCCTTCAAGCCGCTGCCGATGGCCCAGGCGATGCCCTTGCTCGAGTGGGGCCTGAACTGGGTCATCTCGTCGCACGCCCACGACTGCCTGGTGCTGCACGCCGCGGTCGTGGAGCGCGACGGGCGCGCGCTGGTGCTGGCGGCGGACCCCGGTTCGGGCAAGAGCACACTCTGTGCGGCCCTGGTGCACCGCGGCTGGCGGTTGCTCTCGGACGAGCTGGCCCTGGTGTCGCTGGTCGACGGACTGATACGCCCTATCGCCCGCCCGATCAGCCTGAAGAACGCTTCGATCGACATCGTCCGCGCCCTGGGCCCGGATGTCGTGATCAGCGAGGTGTGCCATGACACGGCGAAGGGATCGGTGGCTCACATGCGCCCCCCGGCGGCGAGCGTGATGGCGATGGACCGGCCCGCGAAGCCGGCGATGCTGGTGTTTCCGAAGTTCGGCGCCGGCGCTCGGCTGCACAGCCAGGCCGAAGGGCCCGCCCATGCCTTGATCGAGCTGACGCGCCACGCGTTCAACGCCTCGGTGCTGGCCGGCGACGGCTTCGATGCGCTCTGTGGCCTCATCGAAGGTGTCCGCTCGTTTCGCATCGGGTATGCCTCGTTCGACCAGGTCATCCCCGAGATCGACCGCCTCTGGCTCGAGCACGCATGAAGTCGCCAGGGCCCCGGCCCCTGTTGCTGACCGCGACACTGTGCGACCCCGCGCTTGCCCGGGGCTACGACAAGAGCGACTGGGAGTGCCTGGTCTGGCAGAGCCGGGCGGCCGAGCTGATGGCGCAGCTGCATCGGGCCCTCAGCGCGGCCGACGTGCTTCGACTGGCCCCGGCCTCCGCGCAAAGGCATCTGGAGCTGGCGTCGATGATCGCGGTCCGGCACGCATCGGCCGTGCAAAGCGAGCTCAGGTTCCTGCAGGAGGCCCTGCAGCCGCTGGATCTTCCGGTGCTGCTGCTCAAGGGTGCGGCCTACAGGGCACTGTCGCACCGCGCCGCGGTCGGCCGCATCTTCAACGACATCGACATCATGGTGCCCAAGGCGGCGCTGCCCGACGTCGAGCAGCGCCTGAACTGGGCAGGCTGGTTTCCGCTGCACACGACGCCATACGACGAGCGTTATTACCGGCAGTGGATGCACGAAATTCCGCCGCTGGAGCACAAGAACCGGGGCACCGTGCTCGACGTGCACCATACGATCCTGCCGCCGACCTCGGGTATCCGGCCCGATCCGCAGGACCTCTTCGCCGCATCGGTGGCGCTGCCGGCCGAATGGGCGTTCTTCCGCGTGCTGGCGCCGGCGGACATGGTCATCCATTCGGCGTGTCACCTGTTCTTCGGTGAGTTCCACAGGGGTCTGCGGGACCTGTACGACCTGCACGTCCTGCTTACCGACTTCTCCGTCGACCCGATGTTCTGGGACGCGCTCGTCGAGCGCGCCCAGCGTCTGCGGCTCGCGCTGCCCGTGCTGGACGCGATCGAGCAATGCCAACGCATCTACGAAACCCGCGTTCCGGCGCCCGCCATCCGCGTTCTGCGGCGCGCTGCCGTCAGCCCATGGCCGCGATCGATACGGGCTTGGCTGTTCGACCACGCGCTGCGGCCGGCACATGAATCCGCATTCGGTCGTTCGACCCGGATGGCGCACTGGCTGACCTTCGTTCGCAGCCACTGGTTGCGCATGCCCTTGCCCCTGCTCGTTTATCACCTGTCGCACAAGGCGTTCGTGGCTCGTTGACACCGTGGCAGGCAGCTGGCCAGCGCAAACGAACATCGCTGACCCGGATCAAATCGGCGCCTGACGCGTTAACGTAGGCTGTTGCGATCACAACGAAGGACACCACCGTGGCCCAGCCTCTTTCCGATGCCGAACAGGCGCTGCGCGAAGCCGCGCTCGAGTACCACCGCGCCCCCACGCGCGGCAAGATCAGCGTCACGCCGACCAAGCCGCTGAGCAACCAGCGCGACCTCTCGCTGGCCTATTCGCCGGGAGTCGCCTACGCCTGTCTGGCGATCGAGGAAGACCCCAGCCTGGCACACGAGTACACCTCGCGCGGCAACCTGGTGGGCGTGGTCACCAACGGCACCGCGGTGCTGGGGCTGGGCAACATCGGCCCGCTGGCCGGCAAGCCGGTGATGGAAGGCAAGGGCTGCCTGTTCAAGAAGTTCGCCGGCATCGACGTCTTCGACATCGAGCTCGCCGAGCTCGACCCCGACAAGCTCATCGACATCATCGCCGCGCTGGAGCCCACGCTGGGCGGCATCAACCTGGAAGACATCAAGGCGCCCGAGTGCTTCTACATCGAGAAGAAGCTGCGCGAGCGCATGAACATCCCGGTCTTCCACGACGACCAGCACGGCACCGCGATCATCAGCTCGGCCGCACTGCTCAACGGGCTGGAACTGGTGGGCAAGCAGATCAGTGAGGTCAAGGTGGCGGTGTCGGGCGCCGGCGCGGCGGCCATCGCCTGCCTGGACGTGATGGTGGGCCTGGGCGTGCGGCACGAGAACATCTTCGTCTGCGACTCGAAGGGCGTGATCCGCGAAGGCCGCGACGACGTCGAGGCCGGCAAGCTCGACGAAAGCAAGCAGCGCTATCGCCAACGCACCGAGGCGCGCACGCTGGCCGACGTCGTCCGCGGCGCGGACGTCTTCCTGGGCTGTTCAGCGCCCGGCGTCATGAGCGCCGAGATGGTGACGACGATGGCCGACAAACCCATCATCCTGGCGCTGGCCAACCCCGAGCCCGAGATCCGGCCCGAACTGGCCAAGGCGGTGCGGCCCGACTGCATCATCGCCACCGGGCGCAGCGACTACCCGAACCAGGTCAACAACGTCCTGTGCTTCCCGTACATCTTCCGCGGTGCGCTGGACTGTGGTGCGACCAAGATCACCGAGGCCATGAAGCTGGCCTGCGTGCGCGAGATCGCCGCCCTGGCCAAGGCCGAGGCCAGCGACGAGGTGGCGGCCGCCTATTCGGGCAAGGAGCTCAAGTTCGGCCCCGAGTACATCATTCCGACGCCCTTCGACGTGCGGCTGATCCTGCGCATCGCACCCGCGGTGGCACGCGCCGCCGCCGAGTCCGGCGTGGCCACGAGGCCGATCGCCGACCTCGAAGCCTACCGCCAGAGCCTGGGCCGCTACGTCTACCAGACCGGCATGTTCATGCGCCCGGTGTTCGCCGCCGCCAAGCACCAGCACGCGGCGCGGCCAGCGCGCGTGGTCTATGCCGAGGGCGAGGACGAACGCGTGCTGCGTGCCGTGCAGGTGGTGCTGGAAGAGCGCCTGGCCAGCCCCATCCTGGTGGGCCGGCCCGAGGTCGTGAAGATGCGCATCGAACGCGCCGGCCTGCGGCTGGAAATCGGGCGCGACTTCGAGCTCTGCGACCCCGAAAACGACCCGCGATTTCGCGAGTACTGGGAGCTCTATCGCAGCCTGATGGCGCGCGAGGGCATCACGCCCGAGGCCGCCAAGGCGTCGGTGCGGCGCTCCAACACGCTGATCTCGACGCTGATGCTGCGCCGCGGCGAAGCCGACGCCGTGCTGTGCGGGCTGAACGGGCGCTTCGACGCCCACCTGGCGCACGTGCGCAACGTCATCGGCGTGAAGCCCGGTGCACCGACGATGGCGGCGATGAACGCGCTCATGCTGCAGCAGCACACGCTGTTCATCACCGACACCTTCGTCAACGAGGAGCCGAGTGCCGATGAACTGGCCGACATCGCGCTCATGGCCGCGGCCGAGGTGCGGCGCTTCGGCATGCCACCCAAGGTGGCCTTCCTGTCGCACTCGATCTTCGGTTCGTCGGCGCGCCCGGCGGCGCGGCGCATGCGCGCGGCGCGCGATCTCTTCGTGCAGCGCGCCCCGGGCATCGAGTGCGACGGCGAGATGCACGGCGACGCGGCGCTGTCCGAGGCCGTACGCCGCGGCTACCTGCCCGAGACCACGCTCAGCGGCAGCGCCAACCTGCTGGTGCTGCCCAACCTGGACGCGGCGAACATCCTGTTCAACGTGCTCAAGATGACCGGCGGTCACGGCGTGACGGTGGGGCCGATCCTGCTGGGGGCGGCCAAGCCGGCGCACATCCTCACCGCGTCGGCCACGGTGCGGCGCATCGTCAACATGACGGCGTTGGCGGTGGCGGATGCGGCGGCGGGGGTTGTCGGGGCAGTGGCCGCGTAGACGACGCGAGACTCCGGCCGCGGGCCGGCGCCGATAATCCGCGCCTGCCCACCGGAGCCTGCACCCATGACCCGCGCCACCAAGATCGTCGCCACCCTCGGCCCCGCGTCGAGCGACCCCGAAGTGCTGGAGCGCCTGATCTGTGCCGGCGTCGACGTGGTGCGCCTGAACTTCAGCCACGGCACGGCGCAGGACCACATCGCGCGCGCCAGCCTGGTGCGCTCGGTGGCCGACAAGGTGGGCAAGACGGTGGCGCTGATGGCCGACCTGCAGGGCCCGAAGATCCGCGTCGGCAAGTTCGCCGAAGGCCGCGTGATGCTGGTCGCCGGTGCCGCCTTCGTGCTCGACGCGCAGCGCAGCGAGCCCGGCGACGCGGCCGGCGTCGGCCTGGACTACAAGGAACTGCCGCGCGACGTGCGCCCCGGCGACACGCTGCTGCTCAACGACGGGCTGCTCAAGCTCACCGTGGAGGCGGTGCGCGGCGAGCAGGTGCACACGCGCGTGGTGCTGGGCGGCGAGCTGTCCAACAACAAGGGCATCAACAAGGCCGGCGGCGGCCTCACGGCGCCGGCGCTGACGGCCAAGGACATGGAGGACATCCGCACCGCGGTGGCCTTCCAGTGCGAGTTCCTGGCGGTGAGCTTTCCGAAGAATGCCACCGACATGGAGATGGCGCGCCAGCTCGCCAACGTCGCCGGCGAGGCCACGCGCCACAAGCCGGCGATGATCGCCAAGATCGAGCGCAGCGAGGCCATCCCGCACCTGGCCGAGATCCTGAAGGCCAGCGACGGCATCATGGTGGCGCGAGGCGACCTGGCGGTGGAGGTCGGCAACGCCGCCGTGCCGGCGCTGCAGAAGAAGATGATCCGCATGGCGCGCGAGATGGACAAGGTGGTCATCACCGCCACGCAGATGATGGAAAGCATGATCCTGGCGCCGATGCCGACGCGCGCCGAGGTCAGCGACGTCGCCAACGCCGTGCTCGACGGCACCGACGCGGTGATGCTGAGCGCCGAAACCGCCACCGGCCGGTACCCGGTGGAGACGGTGGAGCAGATGCACCTGATCGCGCTCGAAGCCGAACGCGCCGAGGACGTCTCCATCGAGACCGACTTCAGCAACAAGCGCTTCGGCCGCATCGACCAGAGCATCGCGATGGGGGCGCTGTTCACGGCCCACCACCTGGGCTGCAAGGCCATCGTGGCGTTGACCGAATCGGGCTCCACGCCGCTGTGGATGAGCCGGCACAACATCAAGGTGCCGATCTACGGCCTGACCTCGCAGGTGCAGAGCCAGCGCCGCATGGCGCTGTACCGCAACGTGCGGCCGCTGCTGATCCCGGCGCTGGCCGACCGCGACGAGGCCCTGCGGCGGGCCGAGGCCCTGTTGGTGGAGCGCGGCGTGCTCAAACCCGGCGACACCTACGCCATCACCTGCGGCGAGCCGATGGGCTACCCGGGCGGCACCAACATGCTGAAAGTGTGCCAGGTCGGCTGATCCGGCTTGAGCGAGCGCATGTCGGCGGCCGCTGCGGTCGCTAAGATTGCGCAAGTTTCAGCCCGGCTGCACGGCCGGCGTTGTACCTGCCGTAGCCACCCTCATCGCCACTTCCGGAGCTCGCCATGCCACTCGTTTCGATGCGCCAACTGCTCGACCACGCCGCCGAAAACGGCTACGGTATCCCGGCCTTCAACGTCAACAACCTCGAACAGGTGCAGGCGGTGATGACGGCAGCGGCCGAGGTCGGCGCGCCGGTGATCCTGCAAGCCAGCGCCGGCGCGCGCAAGTACGCCGGCGAACCCTTCATCAAGCACCTGATCCTGGCGGCCATCGAGTCCTGGCCGCAGGTGCCGCTGGTGATGCACCAGGACCACGGCCAGAGCCCCGACGTCTGCCAGGGCGCCATCGACCTGGGCTTCAGCTCGGTGATGATGGACGGCAGCCTGCAGGCCGACGGCAAGACCATCGCCAGCTACGACTACAACGTCGACGTCACGCGCAAGGTCGTCGACATGGCGCATGCCGTGGGCGTGACGGTGGAGGGCGAACTGGGCTGCCTGGGCTCGCTGGAAACGATGCGCGGCGACAAGGAAGACGGCCACGGCACCGACGCCACGATGACGCGCGAACAGCTGCTCACCGACCCCGAGCAGGCGGCCGATTTCGTGAAGCGCACGCAGCTCGACGCGCTGGCCATCGCCATCGGCACCAGCCACGGCGCCTACAAGTTCAGCCGCAAGCCCACCGGCGACATCCTGGCCATCGACCGCATCAAGGAAATCAACCGCCGCATCCCCAACACACACCTGGTGATGCACGGCAGTTCGAGCGTGCCGCAGGACCTGCTGGCCATCATCAACCAGTACGGCGGCAAGATGCGCGAAACCTACGGCGTGCCGGTGTCCGAGATCCAGGAGGCCATCAAGTACGGCGTGCGAAAGATCAACATCGACACCGACATCCGGCTGGCGATGACCGCCGCGGTGCGCAAGTTCATGGCCGAGAACCCGGAGAAGTTCGACGCCCGCGACTGGCTCAAGCCGGCGCGCGAGGCGGCCTACAGGATCTGCAAGCAGCGCTACCTGGAGTTCGGCTGCGAGGGCCAGGCGGCGAAGATCAAGCCGGTGACGCTGGCCGAGGTCGCCCGGCGCTACGCCAGCGGCGAGCTGGCGCAGACGGTGCAGTAAGGTCTGTTCTCCCTCTCCCCGCGAGCGGGGGAGGGGGCAAAGAGGGAGACATCCCTTGTGTCTATGCCCCCAGTTCCGCGTGGAGGGCCGCGTCGATGACGTGGTTCTGCCCGCCGCGGCAGGCGATCTTCAGCGCGCCGACGCGGTTGCCCAGGGCGACGCAGCGCTCGAGTGCCCAGTTGCGCTCCAGCCCGTAGAGCAGCGCGGCACGGAAGGCGTCGCCGCAGCCGGTGGGATCGACCACGCTCGCGGCCACCACGCCCGGCACGCGCGTGCAGCGGCCCTGCACCCAGACATCGGCGCCCTCGTGCGCCAGCGTCACCACCACGCCGTGCAGGTGCGAACGCGACATCTCCTGCAGGCTCAGCCCGGTGCGCTCGCTGAGCATGCGGCCTTCGTAGTCGTTCACCGCCACCCAGCTGGCGAGGTCGACGAAGCGGCGCAGCTCAGTGCCGTCGAACTGCGGCAGCTGTTGGCCGGGGTCGAAGATGAAGGGGATGGCGGCTTCCTTCATCTGGCTGGCGTGCTGCCACATCGCCTCGCGGCCGTCGGGCGCGACGATGCCGATCTTCAGGTCCGGCCGCGGCGGCACCGCCGCCTCGTGCGCGTTCTGCATCGCGCCGGGGTGGAAGGCGGTGATCTGGTTGTTGTCGGTGTCGGTGATGATGATCGCCTGCGCCGTGTAGGTGCTGGCGTCGTTGCGCACCAGCGACGTGTCCAGGCCCCAGCCGGCCAGGCGCGCGAGGTAGTCGCCGCCGTCGTTGCCCAGCGCCGCCATCACCACCGGTACGCCGCCCAGCGCCTGCAGCGTGTAGGCGATGTTGCCGGCGCAGCCGCCGAATTCGCGACGCAGCGTCGGCACCAGGAACGAGACGTTCAGGATGTGCACCTGCTCGGGCAGGATCTGCTCGGCAAAACGGCCCGGAAAGGTGGTGATGGTGTCGAAGGCGAGGGATCCGCAGATCAGTGCCGGCATGGCAGCTCCGTAGGGGTGGGGCGGCAGCGCTGCCGTCAGGGGTAGAAGAGTTCGATCGTGTAGCCGGCCACCGGCTCGGTGTCCGGCAGCGCGGCCTGCAGTGTGGCCTGCAGCGTCAGTTCGCGGCCGGCGCCGAGTGCGGACGAGGTCGCACCCAGGTCGGCTGCGAGCAGCACCTTGCGCGCGATGCGGCGACCCTGCGTGTCGGTGAGCGCGAGGTCCAGCGCCGGCAGCGCCACTTCGATGCCGGCACGGTTGCGCAGCGCCACCGACAGCTTGTAGACGCTGGACTTCTCGACCCGCACCAGGCCGCTGCTCTCCACGGCCAGGGCGTCGATGGCGCGTGCCGCTCCGATGCGGCAAGCGAGCAGCGCGCAGGCCTGCTCCAGCACCGGGCGCGCCTGCGGGAACCGCGCCGCCGCGAGGTCGCGGTATTCGTAGGCGATCTGGCCGGCAATGCCCAGCACGCCGAGCAGCGCGGCCGCCACCAGCGCGGC
>JACZKT010000534.1 GCA_014859905.1 Rubrivivax sp. | reverse complement strand
TTCATACCCCATGCCAAGTGCTTCATTTAGAAGAAGTTTTTCACGTGCTGAACTGCTCCAACTTGTATCCCTAAGTTATTGATTTGATTGATGTTTCGGACACGCAACGGATTGACCCGGAGGATTTGCTCGGTTAGAGTGGGAATTCGTGTCGATTAGTGGGGCTTTGTGTCTTCAATGGTCTTTCGGGGAGGTCCGGTGCTGACGCTGGACGGGAAAGGGCGCATCACCGTGCCCGCCCGCTGGCGTGACGTGCTCGTGGCCACCGTGCAGGGCCAGCTGGTGGTGGTCAAGAATCCCGACCGTTGCCTGTCGCTGTATCCGCTGCCGGTGTGGGAGCAGTTCGAATCCAACGTGCTGTCGCTGCCGGTGGAAGACGAGGCCTGGCGCCGCATCTTCGTGGGCAGCGCCACGGAAGTGGAAATCGACAGCGCCTCGCGTGTGCTGATCCCGCCCGAACTGCGCGCTTGGGCGGGATTGGAGCGCGAGGTGAAGTTCATGGGGGTGGGCCCGAACTTCGAATTGTGGGACATGGCCCGCTATGAAGCACGCGAGGCCGAGGTCATTGCGCGCGGCCGCCCCGATGCCTTGCGCTCCCTGGTCATCCGGTGAACGCCGCGAGCCCATGGCGCCACACCACCGTCTTGCTCACCGAAGCCGTACAGGCGCTGGTGACGCAGCCCGGTGGCATCTATGTCGACGGCACCTTCGGCCGCGGCGGCCATGCGCGGGCGATCCTGGAGCGGCTCGCGCCGACGGGCCGGCTCGTCGCCTTCGACAAGGACCCCGAGGCGGTGGCCGCGGCGGCCGAGATCAGCGACGCGCGCCTGACCATGCGCCACGCCAGCTTTGCCGACATGGCGGGCGAGCTGGCCGCCTTGGGCCTCACCCAGGTGCACGGCATCCTGCTCGACCTGGGCGTGAGCTCGCCGCAGATCGACGACCCGCAGCGTGGTTTCAGCTTCCGCTTCGATGCGCCGCTGGACATGCGCATGGACACCACGCGCGGCGAGACCGCGGCCGAATTCCTGGAACGCGCCGAACAACGCGAGATCGCGGAGGTGATACGTGACTATGGCGAAGAACGGTTTGCTGTTCCGATTGCAAAGGCGCTTGTGGCTCGCCGGGAGAGCGGGGCTCCCGTGCGAAGCACCGGCGAGCTTTCCGCGCTCGTGGCTCGTGCAGTCAAGACCCGCGAGCCGGGCCAGGACCCTGCAACGCGCACGTTTCAGGCTCTTCGGATTCACGTCAACGCCGAGCTTGAGGCGCTGCAACAAGGGCTGAAGGCCGCGCTCGGCTTGCTCGCACCGCAGGGACGCCTGGTCGTGATCAGCTTCCACTCGCTCGAAGACCGCATCGTCAAGACCTTCATCGCCCGCGAAAGCCGCGACGAGGTCGACCGCCGTGCGCCCTTCGCACCGGCACGGCCGATGCGGCTGGTGGCGCTGGGACGCGTCAAGCCCGACTACCGCGAGGTGCTCGCCAACCCGCGCGCGCGCTCGGCGGTGCTGCGGGTGGCCGAACGCACCGAGGTGCCGGCGTGACGAAACTGAACGTGCTGCTGCTCGTCGCCTTGCTGGCCAGCAGCCTGCTGGCGGTGAACAACGCCTACGAGTCGCGCCGCGTGTTTTCGGAGCTCGACCGCGCGCGCCAGGTGCAGGCACAGCTGGACGCCGAATTCAAGCGCCTGGACGCCGAGCGCCAGGCCCAGGGCACGCACCTGCTGGTGGAAAAGGCCGCGCGCGAGAAGCTGAAGATGCGCACCGCCAGCCCGGCGGTGACGGCCTATGTCTTCGACGCCGCGGCGTCGACGGTGCCGCGATGAAGAAGACCCGCCCGGCACACAACAGCGTGCGCAGCGTCAACTACGCCACCAGCCCCTTGCTGGCGAGCAAGACACCGCCGTGGCGTTCGCGCTTCGTCGTCGTGCTCGTCGGCGCGGCCTTCCTGGTGCTGCTGGCGCGCGCCGTGCAGGTGCAGATCGTCAGCACCGACTTCTACCAGGCCGAGGGCGAGAAGCGCTTCGTGCACAAGCAGCCGCTGCCGGCCAGCCGCGGCCGCATCGTCGACCGCAACGGCCTCGTGCTGGCCACCAGCGTGGCCATGCCCACGGTGCAGGTCGACGCCAAGACCTTTGCCGCCGACAGCGCCGAGCGCAAGGCGCTGGCCGGCCTGCTGTCGATGCCGCTGGCCGAGCTCGAGCAGCGGCTGGCCACCGCCAACGGCACCGTGACGCTGCGCCGCCATGTCCAGGAAGCGGCCTGGCAGGAAGTGAAGGCGCTCAAGCTCAGGGGCGTGCAGGAAGTGCGCGAATACCAGCGCCGTTATCCCGAGGGCGAAGCCGCTGCGCACGTGGTGGGCTTCACCGACGTCGACGACCGCGGCCAGGAAGGCATCGAGCTCGGCTTCCAGGCGCAGCTGCTGGGCCGCAGCGGCCAGCGCACCGTCGTGCGCGACCGCCTGGGCCGTGTGGTGGAGGACATCGGCGACCAGGCCGACCCGGTGCACGGCCGCGACGTCACCCTGTCCATCGACTCCAAGGTGCAGTTCTTCGCCTGGCAGCGACTGCGCGACGCGGTGCGCGAGCACGGCGCGCGTGCAGGCAGCGTGGTCGTGCTGGACGTGCACACCGGCGAGGTGCTGGCGCTGGCCAACTACCCCAGCTTCGACCCCGCCCGGCGCCGCAACCTCAGCGGCGCCCAGCTGCGCAATCGCGCGCTCACCGACATCTTCGAGCCGGGCTCGACGATGAAGCCGTTCACCGTCGCGCTGGCGCTGGAAAGCGGCCGCGTCACGCCCGCCACGCTCATCCAGACGGCACCCGGCCGCATCACCATCACCGGTTCGACGATCAGCGACGCGCACCCGCACGGCATGCTGACGGTGGCCGAGGTGATCCAGAAGTCCAGCAACGTCGGTACCGTGAAGATGGCGATGCAGATGCCGGCGCGAGAGATGTGGGAGATGTATGCGCAGATCGGCCTCGGCCAGAAGCCGCGCATCGACTTCCCCGGCGCCGTCACCGGCCGCCTGCGGCCCTACAAGACCTGGCGGCCCATCGAGCAAGCCACCATGAGCTACGGCTACGGCCTGTCGGCGAGCCTGTTCCAGCTGGCGCGCGCCTACACCGTGTTCGCGCGCGACGGCGAGCTGATAGCCGTCACCATCCAGCGCCAGGACGAGCCCGCCGTCGGCCAGCGCGTGATCTCGGCGAAGACGGCGCAGCAGGTGCGCGAGATGCTGCGCCTGGCCGCCGGCCCCGGCGGCACGGCGCCGCAGGCGCAGGCCATCGGCTACTCGGTGGGCGGCAAGACCGGCACCGCGCGCAAGCAGGAAGGCAAGAGCTACACCAACAAGTACCGCGCCTGGTTCGTGGGCCTGGCGCCGGTGGGCCAGCCGCGCATCGTGGTCGCGGTGATGATCGACGAGCCGAGCAAGGGCGTGTACTACGGCGGCGCCGTCGCGGCACCGGTGTTCAGCCAGGTCGTGCAACAGACGCTGCGCATGATGAACGTGGCGCCCGACATCGACGTCCAGGCGCAGATCAACGCCAAGCCGGTGGCGGCCGAGCTGGAGAGTTTCTAGCGTGCTTGCCCGCCTCGACTCACCTGCCGCCGCTGCGACGTGGCTGCGCGAGCGCGTCACGGGCACGCTGCGCAGCGACAGCCGTCGCCGGCATGCACGGCACGGCTGTCGC
>JACZKT010000533.1 GCA_014859905.1 Rubrivivax sp. | reverse complement strand
CTCGGCGTGGCCGCGCAGCATGTTGTTGTCGCCCACGAAGCCGGCCACGAAGGGGTTCGCCGGCGCGTCGTACAGCTGCTGCGGCGAGGCCGTCTGCTCGATGCGCCCGAGGTTGAACACCGCCACGCGGTCGGACAGCGTCATCGCCTCCGACTGGTCGTGCGTGACGAAGACCATCGTCACGCCCAGCTCGCGGTGCAGGCGGCGGATCTCGAGCTGCATTTCCTCGCGCAGCTTCTTGTCCAGCGCCGACAGCGGCTCGTCCATCAGCACCACGCGCGGCTCGAACACCAGCGCCCTGGCCAGTGCCACGCGCTGCTGCTGCCCGCCCGAAAGCTGTTGCGGCTTGCGCTCGGCGAGGTGCGCCAGATGCACCTTGGCCAGTGCCGCGGCCACCTTCTCGCGCGTCGCCGCCGCGCTCACCTTGCGCACCGAAAGCGGGAAGGCCACGTTCTGCGCCACCGTCATGTGCGGAAACAGCGAGTAGCTCTGGAACACCACGCCCATGCCGCGCTGGTGCGGCGGCAAGGTCTCGATCGGCCGCCCGTCCAGGCGGATCGTTCCCGCGCTCGGCGTCTCGAAGCCGGCCAGCAGCATCAGCGTCGTCGTCTTGCCCGATCCCGAGGGCCCCAGCAGCGTGATGAACTCGCCGGCCTGCACGTGCAATCTCAGGTCGTCCACCGCCGGTGCCGCGCTCCCCGGGTAGACCTTGCACAGGCCGTCGAATTCGATCAGCGCCATCGCGCGTCAGCCCCCGCCGCGCACCCAGTCCAGGGTGTCGCTCAGCGCGAGCGCGGCGCGTTCGAGCAGGAGGTCGATCTCGGCTTCGCTGATGATCAGCGGCGGCGAAAACGCGATCACGTCGCCGCCCAGCGCGCGCGTGATCAGCCCGTGCTCCTGGGCGCGGCGCACAAAGTAGGCGCCGACGCCGCGCTGCGCTTCGAAGGGCTTGCGCGCCGCCGGGTCCTCGGCCAGCTCGATGGCCCCGATCAGCCCCAGCCCGCGCACGTGGCCGACGATCGGGTGGCCGGCGAAGCGTTGCAGACCGGCCTGCAGGCGCGGCGCCACGCGCCGCACATGGCCGATGACGTCGTCGCTCTCGTAGATGCGCAGCGTCTCCAGCGCCACCGCGCAGGCCAGCGGGTGGCCGCTGTAGGTGTAGCCGTGGCCGAACACGCCGACCTCGGTGCTGGCGTCGGCCAGCGTCTGGTAGATGGCGTCGGAAACGAACAGCGCCGACATCGGCACGTAGGCCGAGGTCAGCATCTTGGCCACCGTCATCATGTCCGGCTGCAGGCCGAAGACCTGCGTGCCGAAGGGCTGGCCGAGGCGGCCGAAGCCGGTGATGACCTCGTCGACCAGGAACAGGATGTCGTGGCGCTTCAGGATCGCCTGCACGCGCTCGAAGTAGCCCGGCGGCGGAATGATGACGCCGCCGGCGCCCTGCACCGGCTCGGCGATGAAGGCGGCAATGGTGTCGGCCCCTTCGGCCGCGATCAGGTCTTCGAGTTCCTGCGCCAGGCGGGCGACGAACTGGTCCTCGCTCTCGCCGGCAAGGCCGTTACCGTAGAAGTGCGGCGCGCTCACGCGCAGGATGCCCGGCAGGGGCAGGTCGAAATGCCGGTGCATCATGGGCAGCCCCGACATCGACGCCGCCGCCGCGGTGACGCCGTGGTAGCCCCGCTGCCGCGCGATGATCTTCTTCTTGAGCGGCCGGCCGCGTGCGTTGTTGTAGTAGTGCACGAGCTTGTACGCGGTGTCGTTGGCTTCGGACCCCGAGTTGGCGAACAGGATCCGCCCGCTCTTCAATGACGGCACCGGCGCCCACGCCATCAGCTTGGCCGCCAGTTCGGTCACCGGCCCCGGCACCTTGCCCGAGAACGTGTGGTAGTAGGGCAGCACCCGCATCTGGCGCTCGGCGGCGACGGCCAGCCGCGGCTCGGAAAACCCGAGCGACGCACACCACAAGCCGGCCATGCCTTCCAGATAGCGCTTGCCGTGTTCGTCGACGACATACACGCCGTCGCCGCGCACGATGACCAGGGGCCCTTCGCGTTCCAGCTGGCGCAGCTGGGTATACGGGTGCAGGTGGTGGGCGATGTCGTTTCGTCCGGCCGGTGATGTCTCGACGGGAAGGCGGGTCATGAGCGCACGAGCGAGGTTGAGATGCGGCGAATTATGGGTCGCCACCGAGGCGCCGCGCCAGCGGGTTGGCCGCCCGGCGAGAGGTGAGAAAAGGGCCGCGAAACCCGCAGCAGGCCGCCCATGCCGAGACCTTGGACGCCAGTGACGCGGCGGTTCGGTTGACTCCCCTCAAGGGCGGGAAATGAAACGGATGCACAGTCGTCCTCAGCGCCGTTGCATCGACCTCGAAGCCTGATTGGACTGGCAGACCGTGTTCACCCCCGCGCGCAGGTTCAGGCCTGAAGTTCCGGATGGGCCGTGATGAAACGACCCTGGATCCGTCGTTTCGTCATCGCCGTCGGCGCCTTGGTGCTGCTGCTGGCGGCCGCCGCAGTGCTGCTGGTCGTGACCTTCGACGCCAACCGCTACAAGGCGCTGGCCATCGACTGGATGAAGACCGAGCGGCAACGCACCTTGACGATCGACGGCCCGGTCGAGTTGTCGGTGTGGCCGCGGCTGGCGCTGAAGGCGTCGCGGCTGCGGCTGTCCGAGCGGGGCCGTGCCGACGAGTTCATGGCCGCAGACGAGGCGGCGCTGGCGGTGCAGGTGCTGCCCCTGTTGCGCAAGCAGCTGGTGATCGACCGCGTCAGCGCACGCGGCGTGCGCGCGACCTACCTGCGCGACGCCCAGGGTGTGCGCAACTTCGACGACCTCGTGTCCGGCGGCGGCGGCGCCACCTCCACGCCTGCCCCCGCCCTCGCGGCCAGCGCCCCAGCGCTGCGTTTCGATGTCGGCGCCGTGCAGCTGGACGATCTGCAGCTGCGCCTGCGCGACGAAACGGTTGCTGTCGCGGGTGTACTCGCCATCCAGACCTTCACCTCCGGTCGCCTCGCCCCTGGCGCCGCGTCGCCGGTGGCGCTGCGCGCGGCACTCCAGCTGACGCAACCGCAGGCGGTGAGGCTGGTGCTCGACGGCAGCGCGACGGTGGCGCTCGATCTCGGCAAGGACACGGTCACGCTGAGCGGCCTGAAGGTCGACGTTCAAGGCGATGCCGCCGGCGTCACCGGCCTGGCGCTGGCGCTCGAAGGCGCGCTGGCCTGGGACGGCAC
>JACZKT010000532.1 GCA_014859905.1 Rubrivivax sp. | reverse complement strand
GCGTCGCGGCCAGCGTGGCGTGGATCGACGCCGCGGTCTCGGCGGCCACGCCGGACACCGGCAGGCTGAGGCCGAAGTCGCTGCCGTTCAGCCGTCCGGCCAGCGTGCCGACGACACGCTCGACATAGGTCTGCAGGACGTCGGCAACGGCACACAGCACGCGATCGGTGGCCTCGTGGCCGAGCCGGGCGTTCAACATCTCGAGCTCGGACACGCGCACGAGGACCAACGCCGATCCGGTCGCACAGGGTTCGTTGAGCTGATCCTGCAGCTGGCCGACGAACTGCCGCCGCAGCGGCAGGCCGGTCACGGCGTCGAGATGCGCCTGCCGCTGCAACAGTGCCACCTGCTCGGCCTGTGCCCGCACCCCTTCGCGCAGGCGGCGCACGGTGGCGTTCATGCTGCGCGTGAGCTGGCGCAGTTCGGGCAGTGGCGGCTCCTGCGCTTCGACCAGGCGGCCCTGCTCCAGCGCCTGAGCCTGCGCCACCGTGGCCTGCAGGGAGCGCCGCCACAGGCGCAGCAGCCAGCCTGCAAAGCCGCCGGCGGCCAGCAGCAGCAAGGCCAACAGCAGCCCGGTGCGCCTGGCATCGTCCCACAGCGCGTCGTGCGCCCAGGCGGCATGCAACTCGACCTCGAGTCGGCCGATCTCCCGCCCGCCATCGCGGACCGGCGCACTGCCCGTCGCCGCAACCATGGGCAAGGCGAGTTCGAA
Source organism: Rubrivivax sp. (assembly GCA_014859905.1). Lineage (GTDB taxonomy): Bacteria > Pseudomonadota > Gammaproteobacteria > Burkholderiales > Burkholderiaceae_C > Rubrivivax. The sequence goes on along the minus strand of JACZKT010000532.1, from coordinate 3,765 downwards.
CCAGGCCGGCGCGCGGCCGGCGAGCGTGTCCTGCCGCAAGGCCGGCAGCGCCTGGCCCTCACGGCCGATCAGGCGCAGGCTGCGGTAGTGGCCGAGGTCGAACTGCGCCGCAGTCAGGGTCTGCAGCAAGACGGGGTCACCGTGCTGTTGGGACAGGGACGAAGCCAGCGCCGACGCCGCCTCGCGGTTGCGCAACTCCAGCTGCGACTGCAGCACCTGGCGCGCTGCCCGCGTGTGGACGGCCAGGCTGCCGGCCAGCGCCAGCAGCAACACGCCGGCGATCAGCAATTGGATGCGTCTGGTCATCGTCAGCGGTGAGGCGTCCCGTGGCTGCGCGGATCATAGACGCGGCGCAGCGGCTGCCACGCCGGGCCGCAGCCGAGCGGCACACGAAAAAGCCCGCACGAGGCGGGCTGCTTGCTGGTGCGACGAGCCCCGTCAGGCCGTGGCGGCACGCAACTTGAGAGAAAACTCCTGCAGCGCGGCAATGCCGCTCTCCTCGGCCTTGCGGCACCACATCTGCAGGTCGGCCACCAGCTGCTCGGCCGAGACATTGGTACGTGTCCACAGCGAACGCAGTTCTTCGCGCATGGCCACCAGCTTGGCCAGCGTGGGGCTGGCGCCCAGCGCCTGCGCCAGCACAGGCTTGACGCCTTGCGGGATCTTGTCGTCGTCGCGGTGCAACCAGGCCTTGGCCAGGCGCAGGTTGCGCCAGCCGGCGCTGTGTTCGGCGCCTTGCGACTTCAGGCGCTCGAGTTCGTGGCCTACCGCCCGCTTCATCTCGGCGGCATATCGCGCCATGACCTCGTAGCGGTTGGTGATGATGGCTTCGAGTGTCTTGCCGTCGGCCACCGCCTTGACCTCGCCGAGCGCCAGCTTGGGCGGCGTCTTGCGCACCGTGGCCAGGCCGGCCATTTCCATCAGGCGGATATACATCCAGCCGATGTCGAACTCGTGCGGCTTGACAGACAGCTTGGCCGAGGTCGGGTAGGTGTGGTGATTGTTGTGCAGTTCCTCGCCGCCGATGACGATGCCCCAGGGCGAGATGTTGGTGGAGGCATCGGGCGCCTCGAAGTTGCGGTAGCCCCACCAGTGGCCCAGGCCGTTGATGATGCCGGCGGCGGTGATCGGGATCCACGCCATCTGCAGCGCCCAAACCGCAGCACCGGCCGCGCCGAACAGAAACAGGTCGATGACCAGCATGAGGCCCACGCCCTGCCAGCTGTAGCGCGTATAAAGGTTGCGTTCGATCCAGTCATCCGGCGTGTTGTGGCCGTACTTGGCCATGGTCTCGGGCACGCGCGATTCGGCACGGTAGAGCTCGGCACCGGTCAGCAGCACGGTCTTGATGCCACGCGTGACCGGGCTGTGCGGGTCGTCGACGGTTTCGCACTTGGCGTGGTGCTTGCGGTGGATGGCGACCCACTCCTTGGTCACCATGCCCGTGGTCAGCCACAGCCAGAAGCGGAAGAAGTGCGAGACGACTGGATGCAGTTCAAGCGCCCGGTGCGCCTGCGAGCGGTGCAGGTAGATCGTCACCGCGGCGATCGTGATGTGCGTGGCGAGCAGCGCGAAGATCACGATCTGCCACCAGGAGGCCGCCAGCAGGCCGTGGGTCAACCACTCCACGAGCGCGTCATGAGCGAGCCAAATTCCATTCATCGATAAGCCTTCAAAAAAATAATCAACTGCGGATTATAAAGGCGGCCCTGGCGTGAATGTTGCAGGCACGACCGCAAGCACGTCAATGGCAGCGATCCGCAGCGCACCTGAACCGACACACGAAACGCCTGCATGACAGCCGTTGGGCGGCCAGTGCCGCCCATATGCGGCATTTGCGCGCCGATCAGCGCCGTCGCCAGACGGCGGCAAAGAAGCCGTCGGTGCGATGCACGTGCGGCCACAGCCGCAGGTATGGCCCCGCAACCAACAAGGCCGCATCCTCGACCCGCGCGGCCTCCAGCACCTGCAGCACCGGCAGCGGCTCGAAATCGGCCCCGTGGGCATCGGTGAAGGCCTGCGCCACCTGCTCGTTTTCAGCCTCCAGCAGGCTGCAGGTGGCATACACCAGGCGTCCGCCGGGTTTGAGCAGCCGCGCCGCCGAGGCCAGGATCGCACCCTGCCTGGCCTGCAGCTCGGCCACCGACTTCGGCGACTGGCGCCACTTCAGGTAGGGGTTGCGACGCAGCGTGCCCAGGCCCGAGCAAGGGGCGTCGACGAGAACACGGTCGATCTTGCCGGCCAGCCGCTTGATGCGCTCGTCGCGCTCGTGGGCGATCTGTGCCGGGTGCACGTTGGACAGCCCGCTGCGCGCCAGCCGCGGCTTGAGCGCGTCGAGCCGGTGACCCGAAATGTCGAAGGCGTACAGGCGACCGGTGTTGCGCATCGAAGCCCCCAGCGCCAGCGTCTTGCCGCCGGCGCCGGCGCAGAAGTCGACCACCATCTCGCCGCGCCTGGCATCGGTCAGCAGCGCCAGCAGCTGGCTGCCTTCGTCCTGCACTTCGAAGTGACCTGAAGTGAAGGCGGCGAGCCTGGTCAGTGCCGGCTTGCCCTGGACGCGCAGCCCCCAGGGCGAAAACGGTGTCGGCTCGGCGGCGATGCCGGCTTCGGCCAGAGCGCGCTGCACCTCTTCGCGCTTGGCCTTGACGACGTTGACGCGCAGGTCCAGCGGCGCCGGCTCGGCCAGCGCCCGCACCAGCGGCCAGAACTGCTCGCCGAGCGACTCCTGCAGCAACGCGGCCAGCCAGTCGGGCAGGTTGTGGCGCAGCTTGTCGGGCAGCGTCTGGCGGTCGATGCGGCCGACCTGCGCCAGCCAGGCCTGTTCGTGCGGGGCCAGCGCGCTGCGCAGGAAGGTGTCGCTGCCCTGCCAGGCCAGGATGGCGAGTCGGCGCTCCAGCGCGCCGCTGCCGCTTTGCGCCAGGTGCTGCATCAGCAGCCGCTCGCGCAGCACCGTGTACACCGTGTCGGCCAGCATCTGGCGTTCGCGCGTGCCCAGGGCGCGGTGCTTGCGGAAGAAGGCCGCCACCACGCCGTCGGCCGGGCTGTCGAGCTTGAGCACGGCGCGCAGCAGTTCGGCGGCGAGTTCGAGCAGGGCATTCGGGTGCATCGCGACCTCAGAGCAGAACCTGCGAGGCGCCGCCGGTGTGGCTGACGATGCCCCCTTCGACACGCAGCCGGCCTTCGACGAACCAGCGCACCGCCAGCGGGTAGATCACATGCTCGGTGGCGAGCACGCGCGCGGCCAGCGCCTGCTCGTCGTCGCCCGCGTGCACCGGCACCACGCTTTGCATGACGATCGGGCCGTGGTCGAGCTCGGGGGTCACGAAGTGCACCGTGGCGCCCACCGCCTTGCAGCCGGCGGCGAGCGCGCGCCGGTGCGTGTGCAGGCCCGGGAAGGCCGGCAGCAGCGAGGGGTGGATGTTGAGCAGCCGCCCCTCGTAGCGGCGCACGAAGGCCGGGCCGAGGATGCGCATGAAGCCGGCCAGCACCACCAGGTCCGGCGTGTAACCGTCGATGACACGCGCGAGTTCGTCGTCGAAGGACTCACGCGTGGCGTAGGCCTTGTGGTCGACCACCGCGGTGGCGATGCCTTTCGCCGCGGCGTAGCGCAGCCCGGCGGCGTCGGCGCGGTTGGCCACCACCGCCACCACCTGCGCCGGCCAACCCTCGGCGACGCAGCGCTGGTGGATGGCCTCCATGTTGGAGCCGCGGCCGGAGACGAGGATGACGATGCGTTGCATGGCGGCCGGCAGTGTAGGCGCTGCG
>JACZKT010000531.1 GCA_014859905.1 Rubrivivax sp. | reverse complement strand
GCCGCTTCACGTTGCCGTCACGCAGTTCGATGTACAGGCCGTCGGCCGCCGAAGCCAGGCCCGAGAGTACGCGCTGACTTTCGGGCATCAGCACCTGTGCCGTGGCGGGTGAAAAACCGTCCAGCCTGCCGGTCAGCAGCTTGTAGCGCGAGGCGTTCTTGTAGCTCAGGACGTAGGCGCGGTCGCCGTGCAGCGCCAGGCCGGTGACGCCGTCGTCGCGGTCGAACAGCTTCTTCCAGGCCGGCTTGCCGGCGCGCAGCGCGGCCAGCGTCGAGTGGTAGGCGCGGAAGTCGGGCGAGACGCCGTCCATGACGACGGCCAGCACGCGGCCGTCGGGCTCCACGCCGACGAAGCCGAACTCGGTGGCCGGGATGTCGACCTCGCCCTTGTCGCCGGCGCGCAGCAGGACGCGGATGTCCTTCTCGCCGCCGCCGGGCTTCATCACTGCGGCGACGCTGCGCTGGTACTTGTCGGTGGCCGGCATGCCCTTCTTCAGCGCCTGCATGCGGTGGAAGTAGATCTCGCGCGAGTCGGGCGACCAGCTCACGGCGCCGAACTGCGCGCGCGGGATCTCGGGCCCGAGCTGGCGACCGCTGCGCGTGTCGAGCACGCGCATGGCGGCGTCTTCCGAGCCGGCGGCCGACACGCCCAGCGCCACCAGGCGGCCGTCGGGCGAGGGCGTGTAGTAGTTGATGGCGTGCGGCTTGCCGGTCTTCTTCTTCAGGGTTTCGGGGTCGAACAGCAGCTTCTCGGCGCCGGCCAGGCCGCGCCGCATGTAGAGCTTGAACTGGTCTTCATTGGCGGCCCGACGCTCGTAGAAGTAGAGCTCGCCCGGCAGCCGCGTCACGTTGGCCACGCGCGCCGGTGCCGCGGCATCGAACATCTCGAGCTTGGCGCGCAAGGCGTCGCGCCCGGCGATGCGCCGCAGCGTGGCGTGGGCGTGCTCGCTGTGCGCCTTCATCCACGACGCGACGGCCGGCGTTTTGATGTTCTCGAAATCCCGGTAGGGGTCGTCGACGCTGGTGCCGAAGAAGGTCTCGGGCACGTTGTTCACCGGCGCCACCGGCAGCCCGGTCTGGGCCGCAGCAGGCAGCCAGACGGCGACGGCCAGGGTCAGCGCTGCGGCGCGGCGAAGTAGCCTGGATGGGTTCATGTCGGGGGCATCCTGCAGGCAAGGAAGGCGCCATGCTAGCGCCCGTCCCCGGGGGCCACGCGAGCGCTATGCGACGAACGCGCGATCGGCGGTGACGGGCCGCGGTCGCGCTCGCTCAGCCGCGCGCATGCACCATGCCGAAGATGGCGTAGTAGATCAGTGCCGCCAGCAGCGCCGCCGCCGGCACCGTGATGACCCAGGCGGCGGCGATCTTCAGCACTTCGGAGCGCTTGACCAGTTGCTGGCGGTAGACCTTGCGCAACTGCTTGCGTTCGAACTTGCTCAGCACCGCCGGCGCAGCCTGTTGCTTGAGCTGCGCCAGCAGCAGCCGCTTGCCCTCCAGCGTGGCCGCGGCAAAACCGTCGAGGAAGCGCTCGACGACCTCCTTGTCGGCGCCGGCATGGTGCATCTTGATGAACTCGATGGCGTCGGTGTGCCGGCGCTTGAGGAACTCGCGCAGGAAGCCCACGCCGAACACGCCACCCACGGCGATGTGCGTCGAGCTCACCGGCAGCCCCAGCTGCGACGCCACGATCACCGTCACCGCCGCCGACATGGCGATGCAGAAGGCGCGCATCTGGTCGAGTTCGGTGATCTCGCTGCCGACCTTGCGGATCATCCGCGGGCCGTAGAGCATGAGCCCGATGGCGATGCCCGCCGCGCCCACCACCATCACCCACAGCGGGATCGGCGCGCGGCCCGACACCGTGCCGCTGCGCACGGCGTCGGCGATGGCCGCCAGCGGGCCCACGGCGTTGGCGACGTCGTTGGCGCCGTGCGCGAAGCTCAGCAAGGCTGCGGCGCAGATCAGCGGCAGCGTGAACAGCGTGTTGATGCTGGCCTTGGTATTGGCCAGCATCGCCGCACGCCGCCGCACCCAGGCCACGGCCAGCCGCCAGCCGACGACACCGAGCACCGCGCCGATGCCCAGGGCCTGCACGACGCCGGTCTTCCAGACCCGGCTCAGGCCCTTGAGCACGAGGTAGGCGGAAAAGGCGAAGACCATGACTGCGATCAGCAGCGGCACCGTGCGCCGCGCGGCGTCGACCATGTCGCCGCGCCAGGTGATGCTGTGCTTGATCCAGTACAGGAAGGCGGCGGCGATGACCCCGCCCAGGACGGGCGAGATCACCCAGCTGGCGGCGATGCTGCCGAGCTGGCCCCAGTTGGCTGCGGCACTGCCGCCGGCGGCCAGCCCGGCGCCCAGCACCGCGCCGATGATCGAGTGCGTGGTCGACACCGGCGCGCCGATGGCAGTGGCGATGTTCAGCCACACCGCACCGGCCAGCAGCGCCGCCGTCATCAGCCAGATGAAGCGATCGGTGTCGCCGATGACGTCGGCGTTGATGATGCCCTTCTGGACCGTCGCCACCACGTCGCCGCCGGCGATCAGCGCGCCGGCCATCTCGAACACCGTCGCGATGAGCAGCGCGCCGGTCATCGAGATCGCCTTCGACCCCACGGCCGGCCCGACGTTGTTGGCGACATCGTTGGCGCCGATGTTCATCGCCATGTAGCCGCCGATGATCGCCGCCGCCACCAGCATCACGCCCTGCGGGCCGCTGGCGCCTTGTGTCAGGCTCGTGTAGAGCATGATCATGACCACGAAGATCAGGCCCACGCCGAGGCGGAAGGACTCGTTGCGGCCGCCCTTGGCGGCCTTCTCGAACTGGGCGATGCTCTTGAGTTCCATCTCGGGTCCGGGCGCGGCAGCGCCTTGCAGTGCGGTCTGGGCGCCGCGGCACGACCGGGGCATGACGGAATTGTGACAGTCCGATGACGGTGGCCGAGCTGCCAGCCTGCCGGCAGGCGCCGGCCCCAGGCCAGGCGCTCAGCTGCGAACGGTTTCCAGCAGCCAGGGCGCGGCGGCCGTCGGTTCGTCGCCGACCGGCATCGCTGCGACCACGGCGCGCACGGCGGCGGCGGCATCGTCGGCGCTGGCCGCGTGCACCAGCGCCAGC
>JACZKT010000530.1 GCA_014859905.1 Rubrivivax sp. | reverse complement strand
CCAGCCGATCAGCCCGCAGACGACGATGGCGCCGACCTGCGCGAACACCGTCGGCAGCAGCAAGGTCAGCAGCGCGGCACCGATCGCCAGCGCCGCACGCGGCCGGTCCGGGCAGAGGCTCTTCGACATGCCCCACACGGCCTGCGCCACCACGGCGACGGCCGCCACCTTCAGGCCATGGAGCGCGCCGCCATCGACCCAGTCGCCATGCTGCGACAGTGCCAGTGCGAAGCCGATCAGCACCAGCGCCGAAGGCAGCGTGAACCCGGCCCAGGCCGCCAGCGAACCCCACCAGCCGCCACGCGCCAACCCCACGGCGATGCCGACCTGGCTGCTCGCCGGCCCCGGCAGGAACTGGCACAACGCCACCAGGTCGGCGTAGCTGCGTTCGTCCATCCAGCGACGGTGCTCGACGAACTCGGTGCGGAAGTAGCCCAGGTGCGCCACCGGCCCGCCGAACGACGTGAGTCCCAGGCGCAGGAAGACCCACAGGATCTCCCAGGGTGAAGACCGTTCGGTGGGGATGACGGCGGCCGAGGGTGCGTTCATGTGGATGTGATCATCGTCAGAGCGATGCGCTTATATCGCATTACGATAACGATAGCCGAGTCTTCGAACGTCGACATGTCCGAGGCTCACGCAGCGATGGCGGCGACTTCCTGCACGCTGACCACTCCGACACGAACACCGATGGCAGCCATCTCATGGCCGAGCATCTGCAAACCGTCCTCAAGGCAGCGCTGGGGCGCTTCGGCGAACGGATCACGCGTGTCGAAGCCCATCTGTCCGACGTCAACAGACTATCCAGGACGGCCGCCGACGGTATCCACTGCACCCTCGAGGCCAGCGACGACATGCCCGCCTGAGGGCGCGAGTGCATCGCCGTGATGGCGGCCAACGCCAGGCCGGCACGACGCAATCCCCGGGCGTGGGCGCTCAGCGCCTCAGGGCCTCTTCGAGTTGCGCCTTGTTCATCGCCGATCGACCCTTCAAGCCACGCTGGCGCGCCTTGTTGCGAAGCTGCTGCAGGGTCCGCCCGCCCGCGCCTTGGTGCGATCGCAGACCACCGCGCCGGCCCGCTGAGATGTCGTTGATCGAAAAGGGGCTCGCGGTCGCGGCTTCGCCGTGCTGTGCGCGCTCCTTGTTGACCACGCGTGCCGCGATCTCTTCAGCCAGTGGGACAGGCTTGCCCCGTTCGGCCAGGCTGTCCTTGATGTGCGCGTATTGGCGCTCACGCTTGGCGCTCCAGGCACCTTTCGGCATCACGAAACGTTCAGCGCGGCCTGCAGCGTGATTTCCGGGACGCTCGCCAGCGCCTTGGACAGAGGGCAATCGCGCTTGGCGGTGTGGGCGATTTCCTGGAACCGGGCTTCATCGATACCGGGCACGATCGCCTTCAGTGTCAAGGCGATGCGGTCGATCACGAAGCCCTCGCCCTGCCTGACCAGGCGCACCTGCGCCTGCGTATCGACCGCGGTGGTGGCGAACCCGGCCTTGTCGCAGGCGAACGAAAACGCCATCGTCAGACAGGCGGCATGTGCGGCGCCCAGGATCTCCTCGGGATTGGTGCCGCGCCGGACACCCCTGTTCGCGTTGGGCTCAACGCTGCGCGCTGACGCGCCAGACCACGTTGCCGCCGTCGTCGGCCACCAGCAGCGCACCCTGCTTGTCGATGGCCACGCCCACCGGCCGCCCGTAGGCCTTGCCATCGCCGCTGAGGAAGCCGCTCAGCACGTCGATCGGCATCCCGGCCGGCCGGCCACCGACGAACGGCACGAAGATCACCTTGTAGCCGCTGTGCGGCCGGCGGTTCCACGAGCCGTGCTGGCCGATGAACATGCCGCCCACGAACGGCGCGGGCAGTGAACTGCCCACGGACGAGGCCAGCCCCAGCGACGCGGTGTGCGGCCCGAGGGCGTAGTCGGGCACGATCGCGCTGGCCACCAAGGCAGGCTGCGCAGGCTCGACGCGCGTGTCCACGTGGTGCCCGAAGTAGCTGTAGGGCCAGCCGTAGAAACCGCCGGCGCGCACCGATGTCAGGTAGTCGGGCACCAGATCGCTGCCCAAATCGTCGCGTTCATTCACCACCGTCCACAGCGTGGCGCTGGAGGCCTCCCAGGCCATGCCAACGGGATTGCGCAGGCCCGAGGCGTAAACACGATGCGCGCCCGACGCGACGTCGACTTCCCAGATCGCGGCGCGCCCCTGTTCCACCGCCATGCCACGCTCGGCGACGTTGCTGTTCGAACCCACGCTCACGTACAGCTTGCGACCGTCGGCGCTAGCCAACAGGTTCTTCGTCCAGTGGTGGTTGATCGGTCCACCGGGCAGATCCACCAGCTTCGTGCCGGGCACCGTGATGGTGGTGTCGCCGCTGCGGTAGGGGAAGGCCAGCACGGCATCGGCATTGGCCACGAAGAGCCGGTCACCGACCAGCGCCATGCCGAACGGCGAGTTCAGCCCGCCCAGCAGTACCGAGCGGACTTCCGCCACGCCGTCGCCGTCGGCGTCGCGCAGCAGCGTGATGCGGTTCGCGCTCGGCACGCCTGCGCCTGCACGTTTCATCACCAGGCCCGCCAGCCAGCCCTTGAGGCCGGTCGATCCTTCGGGCTTGGGCGGTGCATTGGTCTCGGCCACCAGCACGTCGCCGTTGGGCAATACGAACAGCCAGCGCGGATGGTCCAGGCCGCGGGCGAAGGCGGCCACGCGGGTGCCCGCGGCCGCACGGGGCGCAGAGCCGCTCGGCCAGCCTTGTGCCGGAGCGATGTTCACCGTGGGCAGCAGCGTTGGCTGCGCTGGCGGCAACTTGGGGCTGGGTCCCGTCCCGTCGGCCACCGACAGCTTGGCCATGTCGCCACAGGCGCCGAGGCCGAGAGCGAACACGGAACACAGAAGTAGATGTCGAATCGGCCGCAAGACGTGCATGTCGGGTTCCTGTTCGTGGCGTTGAGTCACACTCGCCAGGCTTCGACGACTTGATCAAGACCCTTGCGGTAATCCGGAAACCGCGGCTTCCATCCCGGCACCCGCGGCACCGGGGCCCGTGGCGGCATCGACAGCGCAGCTTGCTGCATGTGTTCCTCGCGAACGATCACCTTGGCGAAGGGTTCCGACCACAAGGGCAGATGGAACGGTCTTCGCCGACCGACCCGATGCGCGAGTGCATCCATCAGTTGCATGAATGAAACCGCGGCACCGGCAGTGCCGTAGAGGATCTTGCCGGCGTTTCGCGGTGTGCCTGCTGCAAGCAAGGCCGAGGCGGCGTCGAACTGATGAAGGTGGTACTGCAGCGCCTCGGGTGGACCGCACCAGTAAGGCCGGCAGAGAAGGAAGGCCGTGCGATAGGCACGCAGATCAGCGCATTGCGGGCCGTACAGATACCCCAGGCGCACGACGCAGGCGCGTACCGGACCCGACAACACGAGAGCCTCGCATTCGAGGATGGCATCGACCGACGAGCGCAGCGGCTCCTTCGGACTGGCCCCACGTTCGACGGCATGCACGAAAGCGAAGCTCGCATGGACGAGCATCTGCGCCGCGCCGGTGCGGGCCGAGTGCATCGCCCGCCGCGTTTCGGCCAGCATCGTGCGCGGGAAATCTTTCCACGCCTGGCCGTCGTGCAACAGGCTGTTCGCACGCTGGCCGCCCAGGTTGAAGTGAACGTCCCCGGCCGTGCCCGCCGCGAGCCGCTGCGCGAGGATGCCACCCAACTCGGAGCGTGCCCCGGTGATCGATACGTTCATGACATCGGTTCCGACGTTGAGTCGGGATCCGTCAGCGGATGCGAATCCCGCTGAGTTCACCACAGGCGCAATGGAATCGTTCCCCACCGTGCAGCGAGAGCCTCACAGGCATGGCGAGTGCATGGCCGTCTCATCGCCTGCTGCGGGCGGAGCGGCCTGCACGAAGCCGAACCGCTGAGGCAGCGCTTCCCGCACCCTTCTCGCCAGCGTCCCGAAGATCGACAAGCCGGCGCCCGTCCCCTTCTGGTCTTGCTGCTGAGCTTGCCATGGACGCAACGTCGATTCTGAAATTCGCATCAGTCAATGTGAACGCTTCAGCCCACTGCACTCTGTTCGTTGACGCACGCAGCCGCAACGATTTCGTCTTGCCTGCGTCCGAACGGTCGCCCGGCTTGCCGATCTACCGCACCATCGGCGTCGTTCCCGTTCGGATGTGCGCGGAGACGATCTGAAGCTCGAGGTCGAAAGGCACGCCGCTGTCGACACGGCGACTGATGACGCCCCGGTTCACTACGAGCGCCACCGCCCGGAACAGACCACGCTGTGCCGCCTGGGGCCTTCCCTTGCAAGCGCCGAGGCTTTTGCCCGTCGTGCGGGGCTCGCCGCATGGCGCAGACGGCAGCGCACCGGGTGGACCACGTCATCCCCCACGTGCCGGTGCGCCAGTGGGTGTTGTCGTTACCGATCCCGCTGCGCCTGCTGCCGGCCGCACAACCCAAGCTGGTGACGCCCGTGCTGCAGGTCGTGCACCACGTGGTCGCGCGCCACCGGCTCGGGCAGGCTGGCCTCAAGGCCAACGAGGCCGCCAGCGGCGCCGTCACGCTGATCCAACGCTTCGGGTCGGCCGCCAACCTCAATATCCACCTGCACTGCCCGGTGTTGGACGGCGTGTCCCGGCGCGGCAGCGACGGTGCGCCGGAATTCATCGAAGTTCCCGCGCCGACTGATGAAGCGCTGCGGGCGGTGTTGCACAAGAGCATCACCCGCACGATGAAGCTGCTCACCCGTCGGGGGTGCTCACCGAGGAGCAAGAGCCCGAGCCCCCCGCTCAGGCCGCGCCGCCCACCGAGTGCGAGGCGAGCTGTGCGCACCATCGAGCAGTGCGGCTGAGTTGGGCACGGCTGATCAAGCGAGTTTTCGAGATCAACCTGGAGCACTGCCCGAACTGCGGCGGTGAGCTGAAGATCATTGCTGCGATCCTGGAAGCGCCGGTGATCGAGAAGATCCTCACGCACCTGGATCTGCAGGCCCGGGCACCGCCGCGCGCGCCTGCCCGTGGGCCGCAGCTGCACGCCGCCTTACCATCCCTACGCATCACCCGTTCAGGCGACGCAGCCCCCAGGGCTGCGTGGATCGTCTGCGCCCGGCCTTCTCAAGGCCCAGGCAATGGGGCCGAATCGCGCGGGTAAATCCGAGATTCGACACTCTGACGTGCTTGCTCGGCCCAGGTCATCGACCGTCGGCCGGCCACCGCCGAGCACAAAGACCGCCATCAGTGCCTCGACCGACGGTCCTGGCGACCCAGTCGCCGCCCCGGGGCCACGAAAAAGTACGTCTGAGCGGCCTATCCTCTACAAGAGGTTACTACAACGTCCCGCTCCGGCCCATCCTCGGCGTTACATATGGTCGATCATCACTTCCCAATCGGGCGCCAGGCCGCATGAACACTTGATGTGTGTTGACACGCCCTTGGCAGATGGCCCTGTTCATGGCCCCAAACCATCGGCCACGCCCGCAGCCGCCTTATGTCCGGCAAAGAGCTGCTTAGATGGTACGGGACCGGGCACCTCAACGTCGTCCATCGAGGCCTGTCCATCGCTCGCATAAGCGCCTATTCGATAGCCCATCGCGCGATAGCCGCGCTGGCGCTTCTCCCACATCCGCAGTAGCGCCGGGTGGCCGGTGTCAACGAAGTCGATGATCTGCACATCGGCTTTGCTCTCGTGTTCCCGATGCAGGCGGCCTGCGTACTGCTGCAACGTGCCCTTCCAGGAAACCGGCATGGCCAGCACCAAGGTGTCCAGCGGCGGGTGGTCGAATCCTTCGCCGACCAGTTTTCCGGTGGCCAGCAGGACGCGCGGCGCCTCGGGTGGCAGCGCGGCCATCTCGGTGATGAGGGCCGCGCGCTGCTTCTTCGACATCCGCCCGTGCAACACGAACGGCGCCTGTGCCTGTGCGGTCAGAGCCTTGCGGATAGCCTCGAGGTGTTCGGTGCGCTCGGTCAGGACGAGCACCTTGCGTCCCTGCTCGAACGCCGCTGCTGCTTCCGCGGCGATGGCTTCGGTGCGTGCCAAGTCGTTGGCAAGATGCCGGAACACGTCTTGGATACCCGCCGTGGTCGGCAGGTCGATGCGGGCAAACCGTGATCGCGGCACGACCTCCAGGTCGTGCGGTGCACCGACCGGTCTGGCTGCGGTATGGCGGATCGGTCCGCACTGCATGAAGATGATGGGTTGCTGGCCATCGCGGCGGATCGGCGTGGCGGTCAAGCCCAGAACGAACTTGGCCTTGCTCCGCTTGAGGATGGCGTCGAACGATGCGGCACCCACGTGGTGGCATTCGTCCACTACGATCTGCCCGTAGTTCTCGACCAGCGCGTTGACATCGCCCTGGCGCGACAGCGACTGCATCACGGCGATGTCGATCATGCCGGTCGGCTTGGCCTTCCCGCCGCCGATGGTGCCGACCACGGCTTTGCCAACGCCAAGGAAGGCCTGCAGGCGTTCCTGCCATTGCTTCAACAACTCGGTGCGGTGGACCAGCACCAGCGTGTTCACGCCGCGCTGGGCGATGATCGCCGCCGCTGTCACCGTCTTTCCGAACGCGGTCGGCGCGCACAGCACGCCGGCATCGTGTTTCAGCATGGCCGCCACGGCCTGCTCCTGGTCGGGCCGCAGCGTGCCGACGAAGTCGGCTTGGATAGGCTCGCCGGCGAACCTCTCGTCCTGCCGGTCGCATCGAATGCCGTTGTCTTTCAGCAAGGCAAGTGCTGCGTCCAAGCAACCACGCGGCAACGCGATGTGCTGCGGGTAGTTCTCGGCGTTGCCGATGACGCGGGGCTTGTCCCACACCGACAGGCGCATGGCCTGGGCCTTGTAGAACTCGGGGTTCTGGAAGGCCGCCAGGCGGATCAGCCGATTGGCCAGCGCCTGGGGCAGCACGCTCTTTTGGAAGTAGATCAGGTTGGCGAGCGTCACGGTCAAAGCCTGGGGCATGGTGCCCGTCACCTTGGTGGACGTACTGGTCTGGCGCTTCCAAGGCGTGGCCAGATCCTCGTCGTCGATGAACGTCACGTCCAGCGGGTGAACGCCTCCGGTGGCTCGTAGGATGGTCGGCTCTACGTCATGCGGGGCCATGGGCTGGATTGCGGCGAGATAGGTCCACTGGTCGCCGTGCGGCCGCATAGTGGCGTCCACAAATACGCTGCAGCCGCTTTCGCGCGGGTGCTTCTGCAGAGGCAGCGCGATCAGATTGCCGAACCCGCCCTTGGGCATCGTGTCCTGGTTGGGAAACAAGCGGTCGTAGGACGCCAGCCTGAGTTGCCGGGTGCGCGCGCAGGTGTGGCTGATGATGGCGGTACCCAGACGCCGGGCATCGCGCGCCGATACACGCCCGGCGAAGAACACCCAGGCATGCGCGCCCCGGCCCGAGCGCGAGATTTCCAGCGCCGCCGGCACGCCAAGATCGTCGCAGGACTGCATGAACGCCTGCGCGTCCTGCTGCCAATCCGCCTCGTCGAAATCGACTGCCAGGAAGTGGCAGGTGTCGTCTTCCAGCAGCGGATAGACGCCGACCGTTTGCTTGCCTGCCAAGTGGTCGTAGATCACCGAATCCGACAGCGGCACCAGCAGCCGGTGGCCGCAGTCCCCGCACTTGATGCGCGGCTTCTCGCAGACACCGGCCCGCCACTCGTTGGCGCAAGCCGGCGCGTAGCCCGACTTGCCCGAAGTCTTGCCCTCCCAGCGAACCGGGTAGACATCGGTGCGGCCGCGAAACAGCCGTCGAAACAATGCCACCTTCTCGGCCGTGGACAGGCTCAGTCCTGGAGACGCTGGCGCCGGCGCCGGCATAGACGCGGTCGGCACTGCTTGCGACGCCGCGGCCGGGGGCGCGTGCCACGCGATGCCGTGCGACTCCAGCAACGCCACCAGCCGCGCGTTCTCGGCTTGCATCGCTTCGAAGGCCTCGCGCTCAGTCATCGGCCCCATGCTCGGTGAGTAACGCATCCATGTCTTCACCCACGCCGTAGCCTATGTCGTGGCTGCGGTCTCGAACCATCTGCAGGCGCGTCCAAAGTGCCGGGCGCTGCGTCTCCGGCAAGGTGGCGACTGCCTTCAACGCCTGCTCGAACATTCGCACCAGCGCGGACAAGTAGGCTTCGTCATCAAGGCCCACATCGCAGCTGAATCCCGAGGCCCGCTCGCAATAGAAGACCATCAACTCCGCCAGCCCGTCCGCCGTGCCTGATGCCTTCTTGTAGTCCGTGATGGCCTTCTTGGCTTTGGCCACTGAGGTGTCCTGGTTCTTGAACACGTCGGGCCACAGCCAGCGGTCGATGGTTTCCTTGTAGGGCTTGAGCACGTCTTCGCCAAGGTTTAGGCGTGCATGGATAAAGGCTTGGTTGTCCTTGCTGGCGGCGTAGAGGTCTTGAACGAGGCCGAGCAGGCCGGCGCGGTCGAACGCGGCCAGCGTGGTTTTGACATCGGTCCATGACCGTGAGGACTGTCCAGGCGGCTCGCTCACAGGGTCATCACGCTGCGAGGCGCTCCCTGAAGTCTTCCCGCTTGGTCCAAGCTATCGGGGTGATGTCGTAGCTGCGCAAGGCGTCTTGCACAGCATCGCTCACTTTGTGGTCTCGGTCATTCAGGATGGCGAAAGCCAGGGAATCTGCCGGTCGTACGTCCTTGGTATCGACCCATGCAAAGGCGGCGCTCTGAGCGTTGTCTTTGTTGGGGTTGTTGATGGCACGCAGAATCCGCTCAGGCGCGCGCTTGGACTTGGGAACGACGAAGTCGAACTGGTGGTTGTATCGGCTATGGCCGACAAAGTTCACCCGAGGCGTGTAGCGCACGTCGGCGTCGTCCAGCCACAAGGCCACATCTTCAAAAAAGAAACTCTCGACGTTGGCGCGAGCCACGTAGAACAGATCGTTAACGGCCAATATCGCCTGAAGAAGGCTGTGCTTGCGCAGAGGGAAGTTGTCCTCCGTCGCCTTGATTTCGAGCGAGTCGGCGTTCTGCTGCACGCCAAACCCGTTCAGGGTGGCAGCCAGCAGCGCCTTGCGGCGCGGCGTATCGATTTCGCAGCCCGACTGCGCCAGATCGGCTAGCGTGTAGCCGTCATCGGTCAACATCCATTCCTGACCCTGCTGACGCAGATAGATCTGGATGTAGTCATTGTGACGATCCAGGTACGGCGTGGTGATCTCCACCCAGCCGTTGATTTCTCGCCAGGCTGTCTTGGCCTTCAGCCAGTCGTAGTAGCTGCGGATCAGGTCGTCCGTTGCCTTCATGAGAACAGCCCTCTCACGATGTTGGGCCGCTCGACGACAGCGCAGTAAATCATGAAGTCATTCAGCACTTGCCACGCATCGTCTGGCTGGCTGAGCATCCCGGCCGGAACCTCCACGGCCCACTTGTCGCCATAGCCTTCGCGGTAGACGTGCAGGTGCGGCACGCCTACCTCGGTGCCATCCGGGTTTCGATGTGGTGCGGCAAAGTCGAGCCGGGCCAGCACGATGACCTGTCTTCCGCGTGCCTGATACCCCGTGGTCAGCGCGATACGCTTGCGATTGACGTCCAAGGAGAACTGCTCTCGCTCATCACGCGAGATCAAGGGCACCTCGATGCGCCCACCCAGATCGGGAAACTGGAATGCATCTCTCAGGGCTGGCACCTTCTCCATCTTCAGCAGCGCTTCCGCATCTGACTGTGCGAGGGCGTCATTGGGCATAGCTTGCTCCCTGTCCTGTTGCTGTCGCTCGAGTCACGTCAAGAGCCTTGGGTACTTGGTGCGCAGCTGCGCGACCACATCGGCGCTGAGCCTCCACGCGTCACCGCGGAGCCGGGCAATGAGGGTTGACCACACGTCGTTGAAGGCGTCGATCGCCACGGCTTCGTCGAAGCGCACACCCACCGGCAGCAGCGGGTCGATATCTTCCGTGAGGCTGCGGGTGAGCTTCTTGAGCATTCGCTCTTCAGCTTCCGCTCGGCTGATCGGATGGTCTTCGAGCGCCAAGTAGTGGTTCAGGCATTTCACGACCTTGTCGCGGTCCAGGCCGAGCTGCGTGAGGCCCTGATGCAGGTCGAAGAGGTCCCGGTTCTTGCGCCTTTGCAGCAGGGCGCGCAGCTTGGTGCCGAAGAGCTCCTCGGGCTCGAAGGACACGATTTCGGTGCGCGCCGAGTACCAGTCGCTGGCGACCTCGAAGGGGTACCGCCGGTAGCCGAACAGCACCTCGTGCTCGCGGGTGTTGATCTCGACCTTCAGCTTCAGTGCTGTCTGCGGCGCTGACTCGGGGGCGAAGCGGAAGACGAGGTGCATTGAATGGCCGGCTTGCTCGCGCTGGCACTTGCCCAGCCAAGAGAGCGCATCGCGGATGGCGTCGACCGTGGCGCCTATGGGTTCTGCCTGTGTCTGCACCAGGTCGATGTCTTCGGAGTAGCGCAGCGGCTGCTTGAACAGCTGCTTGTGGATCGCCGTGCCGCCGCGGAAGGCGATCTTGCCGGCGAGCGCTGGCGCATTGAACAGGTCGCAGAGCGCGCGGCAGATGATCAGGTCCTGCTCGACTTGCGCCGGGTTCGGCCACGGGGCGTGCTCCCGCCAGGCCTGGATGTAGGCCTGGGGGATCAAGCGTCCACCTCGACGACTTCATTGATCAGCAGCTTCCAGGTGGCATCGCGCTCCGGAACCTCCGCCAGCGCGGCCACGATCGGTTTGACGCCGGGGTCAAGGGGCGCGAAGTGCCTCGCGGTTTCACCGTAAACGCGCAACGCCCGGGCCTGCTTGGTGTGGCCCGCCTGTTCCAGCAGGTAGCCCAGGCGGCGCACTGCAGCGCCTTCGTAGTGCGCTGCGGCCCTTGCCAGCCTGCGTGCATCAGCTTGCGCGCCAAGATCTTTGGCGATCTGTGCCACGCTGCCAAGGCCACCGGCCCGATGCATGTAGCGCACGCAGTCGAGCAAGGTCAGCTCGACGCCTGCCACGACGGCGAAGCCGGCGGGCGTCTTGATAGTCCCGACGATCGAGGCTTCGTTGCACGCGGCAAATGCCGCCGGCTCTTGGTAGATGAACTGCAGGCGATGCGCGCCCAGCGTCAGATCGCGCAGCTGGCGGGGCGCCACCACCTGGAAGATCATGGCCGCTTGGTGCGACGAGCCGTGGTGGGCCGCCGCACGCAGCAGCGACACCCTGTAGTCCAGGCCCTGATGCTTCATCAGTGGGTCGATCCACTCGGCCGGGTCGGCGGCGCCTGCCGCCCTGTGTTCGGGCCTCACGATGAGGAAGAAGCCGTGCCTTGGACTGGCCAGCTTGCCCTTGGCGACGGCACGCGTCAGTGCCGGTGACAGGGTACTCAGGGCGATGCCAGACGCGACCGCTTCGTCGCGACTGAACCAGCCCCGGCCTGCCGCAAGGCGGTCGTCGATGAAGGTGTCCAGGGCAGCCATGCCGAAGCATATGCGAATTCATGGTCAATGTGATCTTTTTTGCATACGAAAGTGCGGCGGCCATGGGCCTGCATGCAAGAACTGCAGTCGATTCCCGCGCGGAACTCGCGAGCGGCCGCGCCTACATTGGATCGGGCCGACCGCCGATGACATTGATCGAAAACTCATCGCTCGACTGCGGTGGGATCGCATCTACGCTTGCGCAAACGCCGGCTCGACGACTCGCATGAACCGCCTCACATCCACAACCCGCAGCGCAGTCGAACCGGCTCGCCTATTCGCGCGCTTGCCTGCGGTGATCCAGGCGACCGGCCTCGGCCGCTCGACCATCTTCCGGTTGGTTGCCAACGGCGCCTTCCCGCGTCCGGTGCACCTGAGACCGCGCGCTGTTGCCTGGCGCTGGTCCGACCTCGAACAGTGGAGCGCCACTCGCGCCGCAGACCGTCACTGACCGCGGGGACGGGCTAAGCGCCGGCGCGTTGACCACCGCGACGAAGACAGGCCTTGGCCGCGCGCTTCAGGCGCGCGTTCGGCTCTGGCGGTTGCAGCAGAGCTTGCACGAAGGCCAACTGCTCGTCGCGCGACAGCCGGATCGACTCGTGCTCGGCGATCACCCGGCGCGCTGCGTCCTGTGCGCTGGTGACGACGAACTCGCTCAACGTGCGACCAGACAGCGCCGCCGCGTGCTGGAGCAGGCTCTTCTGCGCCACCGACACGCGGACTTCGATCCGGGCGTCGCGGGTGGTGTCGTAGGTGTCTTGGCTGGCCATGGTCGTCTCCTTGCTCTGAAGGTAAGGCAGCTGTCCGTACGAGGCAAGACCGCGCCGCCCCGATCAGTGCGTACGCGAAATCAAGCGTCTGGAGTGTCTCTGCGCGTACGCAGCGGCGACGAGACTTTCTGCCTTCGCGCGGCGGCCCGGGT
>JACZKT010000529.1 GCA_014859905.1 Rubrivivax sp. | reverse complement strand
GCGCGGTGCGCATCGCCTTCGACGCCGGCGTGGGGGCACGGCTGCCGATGCGGCTGGGCGGCAAGGTCGGCCCGCTGTCCGGCGACCCGCTCGATGCGCCGTGCACGGTGCAGGCGCTGGCGCCGGAGATGCCGATGAGCGGGCTCGCCGGCACCTCGGTGGCGCTGGGCGACTGTGCGCTGGTGCTCGCGCACGGCATTCAGATCGTGCTCGTCTCACGCCGCACGCAGGCGCTGGGAGCCGACCTCTTCACGGGCCTGGGCTGCCGCCTGGCCGAGCAGCGCATCGTGGTCGTCAAGTCGTCGCAGCACTTCCGTGCCGCCTTCGCCCCGCTGGCCACCAGGATCATCGTCGCCAGCGCGCCCGGCTCCGTCAGCTCGGATCTCAGGGCGCTCGAGTACCGCAAGATCCGCCGGCCCAAGTGGCCGCTTTGATGCGGCCCTGTGTGTAAGCCCTGATTGGACCCCGCCCCCGATTGCGTTAGGGTCTCCCCGTCTGTTTCGTACGCACAAAGGACTCCTGCAATGAACCTCATCAGTCGATTGACCGTCGGGGCCGTGTTCTCGGTTCTGACCCTGGCCGCCGTGCCCGCGCTGGCGCAGAACACCGTGCTGCGCGTGGTGCCGCACTCGAACCTGGCGATCCTGGACCCGATCTGGACCACCGCCTACATGAGCCGCAACCACGGCTACATGATCTACGACACGCTGTTCGGTACCGACGAGAAGGCGCAGATCAAGCCGCAGATGGTGGAGAGCTGGACCGAGAGCGGCGACCATCGCCTGTGGACCTTCAAGCTGCGCAAGGGTCTCGAATTCCACGACGGCAAGCCGGTCACCGGCGACGACGTGATCGCGTCGCTGCAGCGCTGGGGCAAGCGCGACGCCATGGGCAGCGCGCTGATGACCTTCGTCCAGCGCATGGATTCGCCCGCGCCCGACACCTTCCGCATCTTCCTCGGCGAGGCTTGCGGCTTCGTGCTCGAGGCACTGGGCAAGCCGTCGTCGAACGTGCCTTTCATCATGCCCAAGCGCATGGCCGACACCGATGCCTTCAAGCAGATCGAAGAGCACATCGGCTCGGGGCCCTTCATCTTCAAGCGCGACGAGTTCAAGCCCGGCGACAAGGCGGTGTACCTGAAGAACACCAAGTACGTGCCGCGCAGCGAGCCGCCGTCGGGCACTGCGGGCGGCAAGCATGTCTTCGTGGACCGCGTCGAGTGGAACCTGGCGCTGCGCGACGCGCAGGCGCAGGTCAACGCGCTGCAAAAGGGCGAGATCGACGTGCTCGAGGCGCTCGCTTTCGACCACTACGAGACGGTCAAGGCCGACAGCAGCCTGCAGATCCCCAAGTACGCCAACCTCGGCCTGCAGTACATGGCACGCTTCAACCACCTGCACAAGCCCTTCGACAACGTCAAGGTGCGGCAGGCGGCGCTGGCGGCGTTCTCGCAGGAGCCCTTCCTGCGCGCCCAGGTCGGCGTCAAGGCGCTGTACCGGACCTGCCCGTCGATGTTCATCTGCAACACGCCCTACGGCAGCACGGCCGGCAGCGAGATCCAGGCCAAGTCGAACATGAAGAAGGCGCAGGAACTCCTCAAGGCCTCGGGCTACGACGGCACGCCGGTGGTGCTGATGAAGCCGACCGACCTGGCGTCGATCCAGAAGCTGCCCGACGTGGCGGCGCAGTTGCTGCGCCAGGCCGGCTTCAAGGTCGACCTGCAGGCCATGGACTGGCAGACGCTGGTGGGCCGGCGCGCCAAGAAGGACGCCCCGGACAAGGGCGGCTGGAACATGTTCCTGACGGCGTGGAACGTGTTCGACGTCTGGAGCCCGATCGCCAACCCGACGATGGACACGCGCGGCGAGCAATCGGGCTGGTTCGGCTGGGCCAAGGACGACAAGCTGCTGGAGATCCGCGCCAGGTTCATGCGCGCCACCGACGAGCCGACGAAGAAGAAGCTGGCCGACGAGATCCATGCACGCGCCTTCGAGATCGCCACCCACGCGCCGCTGGGCGAGTACGACCAGCCGATGGCCGCACGCAAGAACATCAGCGGCTTCTTCATCACCAACGGCAACATCTACTGGAACCTGAAGAAGAACTGAGAGCGTGAGCGTTTTTCGGCCACGAACGTGTTTGCTCCCTCTCCCCCGTGGGGAGAGGGAGCAAATTCAGATCACTCTCGGTCTCTGAGCCCGGATACGCCGCCGGCCCGCCTGCCGGCGGCCTGAGCGCAGCCCGCAGTCCGCCCGCCATGTTCGCATTCCTCGCCCGCCGACTGCTGTCCACGATCCCGGTCCTGCTGATCGTTTCGGTGCTCGTGTTCCTGATGCTGCGGCTGACGCCGGGGGATCCGGCGGCGGTGCTGGCCGGCGACGCCGCAAGCACCGAGCAGATCGCGCAGATCCGCGCCGGCCTCGGCCTGGACCGCTCGATCCCGGAGCAGTTCGTGATCTGGTTCGGCCATGTGCTGACCGGCGACCTCGGCCAGTCGTTCTACTACAAGACCGAGGTCACGACGCTGATCGGCCAGCGGCTGGAGCCCACGCTGTCGCTGGCGCTGGTCACCATCGTCATCGCGGTGCTGGTGGCGGTACCGCTGGGCGTGCTCGCCGCGTGGCGCTCCGGCGGCTGGCTCGACCGCGGCCTGATGGGCTTCTCGGTGCTCGGCTTTTCGATCCCCGTGTTCGTGCTGGCCTACGTGCTGATCTGGCTCGTCTCGCTCAAGCTCGGCTGGTTGCCGGTGCAGGGCTACAGGCGCTTCGCCGACGGTGCCGGCCCCTGGCTGTATCACCTGACGCTGCCGTCGATCACGCTGTCGATCATCTACATCGCCCTCATCGCCCGCGTCACGCGCGCCTCGGTGCTGGAAACGCTGGGCGAGGACTACATCCGCACCGCGCGCGCCAAGGGTCTGCCCGAAGCCACCGTGCTGTTGCGGCACGCGCTGGCCAACGCGGCGGTGCCGATCGCCACCGTCATCGGCATCGGCATCGCGCTGCTGATCGGCGGCGTCGTCGTCACCGAGTCGGTGTACGCGATCCCGGGGCTCGGCCGCCTCACCGTCGACGCCGTGCTGGCGCGCGACTTCCCGACCATCCAGGGCGTGATCCTGCTGTTCTCCTTCGTCTACGTGATGGTCAACCTGCTGGTCGACCTGTCCTACGTGTTCTTCGATCCACGCATCCGCTATTAGCCGCATGAACACGCCGAACTTCGAGGCGCTATCGGTCGAGTCGGCCACCGTCGTCACCCAGCAGAGCGCGTGGCAGCGCGTGCGCAAGAACGTGTCGGTGCGCATCGGCGGCTTCTTCCTCGTGCTGCTGGTGGGGGTCGCGCTGCTCGCGCCCTGGCTGGGCACCGTCGACCCCTCGCTGTTCGACCCCGCCAGCCGCGACCTGCTGCCCGGCCAGCGCGGCGAGATCACCACGCTCGAAGGCGAGTACATCCAGCACACCTTCCTGATGGGCTCCGACAGCTTCGGCCGCGACATCTACAGCCGCGTCATCTACGGCACCCAGGTGTCGCTGATCGTCGGCCTGTTCACCGCCGTCGTCGCGCTGGCCTTCGGCATCCTGCTGGGGCTGCTCTCGGGCTTCCTGCGCTGGCTCGACGGCCCGCTGATGCGCGTCATGGACGGCGTGATGGCAATCCCGGCGATCCTGATCGCGATCGCGCTCGTCGCGATGTGGCGCGGCAGCCTGCTCACGGTGGTGATCGCGATCGCGATCCCCGAGATCCCGCGCGTCACCCGGCTCGTGCGCTCGCTGGTGCTGACGATCCGCGAAGAGCCCTACGTCGAGGCCGCGATCTCGCTCGGCACGCCGACGTGGAAGATCATGCTGCGCCACATCCTGCCCAACACCGTGGCGCCGCTGGTCGTGCAGGGCACCTTCATCTGCGCCTCGGGCATCCTGGTCGAGGCCATCCTGTCGTTCCTGGGTGTCGGGCTGCCGCCCGACATCCCGACCTGGGGCAACGTGATGGCCGAGGGTCGCGCGCAGTTCAACCAGTACCCGCACAACATCTTCTTCCCCGGCATCTTCCTCGCGGTCACGGTGCTGGCGGTCAACATCCTGGGCGACGGGCTGCGCGACACGCTGGACCCGAAGATGGCCAAGCGGGTATGACAGTGCATCCGGATCAGCCCATCCTCGAGGTGCGCGAGCTGACGATCGCGCTGCCCGTGGGCAGCGACCGCACGACCGCGGTGCGCAAGGTCTCGTTCACGGTCGGCCGCGGCGAGATCGTCTGCCTGGTCGGCGAGTCGGGCTCGGGCAAGTCGGTCATCGCCCAGGGCGTGATGGGGCTGCTGCCCAAGCAGCTGCCGGTGACGGGCGGCCGGATCCTGCTGCAGGGCGAGGACATCACGCACGCGCCGCTGTCGCGCCTGCGCGAGCTGCGCGCCACGCGCATGTCGATGATCTTCCAGGAGCCGATGACGGCGCTGAACCCGGTCATGAACTGCGGCGACCAGATCGACGAGGTGCTGCGCCAGCACACGCGGCTGTCGCCCGCCGAGCGCCGCCAGAAGGTGCTCGACATCGTGCGCGAGGTGCTGCTGCCCGAGCCCGAGCGCATGGTCGCCAGCTACCCGCACCAGCTCTCGGGCGGCCAGCGCCAGCGCATCATGATCGCGATGGCGCTGGTGCTCGACCCGGTGCTGCTGATCGCCGACGAGCCGACGACGGCGCTGGACGTGACGACGCAGGCGCAGATCCTCAAGCTCGTGCTCGACCTGCAGCAGCGCCACGGCGCCGGCGTGCTGTTCATCACGCACGACTTCGGCGTCGTCGCCGAGGTCGCACACCGCGTCGCCGTGCTGCGGCTGGGCGACCTGGTCGAGATCGGGTCCAAGCACGACGTGCTGCAGCGCCCGCAGCACGACTACACGCGCATGCTGATCGCCGCAGTGCCCACGCTGCACCTGAAGGAGCGCCCGAGCGACCCCAAGGCCCCGGTCGTGCTGCAGGTCAGGGGGCTGGACAAGACCTACAAGGACAAACGCTGGTTCGGCAAGCACCGCGAGGTGCACGCCGCCAAGGACGTCAACCTGGAGATCCGCCGCGGGCAGACGCTGGGCATCGTCGGCGAATCGGGATCGGGCAAGTCGACCGTGGCGCGCTGCATCGTGCGCCTGATCGACCCCAGCGCCGGCTCGGTGCGGCTCGGCGGCGAAGGCGGCGTGGACATCGCGCTGATGCCGGCGGGCCGGCTGCGCCCCTTGCGTCGCCGCGTGCAGATCGTGTTCCAGGATCCCTACCGCTCGCTCAACCCGCGCCGCACGGTGGCCGAGGCCATCATCGAAGGGCCGGTCAACTACGGCATGGGCCGCGCTGAGGCCCTGCAGCGCGCGCGCCAGCTGCTCGAGATGGTGCGCATGGACGCCGGCGCGCTGGAGCGCTACCCGCACCAGTTCTCGGGCGGGCAGCGCCAGCGCATCTGCATCGCGCGCGCCTTGGCGATGGAGCCCGAGCTGCTGGTGGCCGACGAGGCCGTCTCGGCGCTCGACGTCTCGGTGCAGGCGCAGGTGCTGCAGCTGTTCGAGGAAATCCGCAGCCGGCTCAACCTGGCGATGCTCTTCATCACCCACGACCTGCGCGTCGCCTCGCAGGTGTGCGACACGCTGGCCGTGATGTCCCAGGGCGAGGTCGTCGAGTACGGCCCTGCGCATCGTGTCTTCGGCGCGCCGCAGCACGCGTACACGCGGGCCCTGTTTGCCGCCGCGCCGGGGCGCGACTTTGCCTTCGGCGGCAGCTGAGCGCAAGCCCATCACCGCAAAACCCCGGCGCTGCGGGCCCACCGCAGCGCCAGATGCCAGCCACCGACACACCGACGGACCCGCATGCCCCGCATCCTCATCGCCGGCTACCAGCACGAGACCAACACCTTCGCCCCCAGCCTGGCCGACTGGGCCGCGTTCACGCGCGGCGACTCCTTCCCCGCCTTCGTCCGCGGCGCCGCGATGCAGGACCAGCTCACCGGCATCAACATCCCCGTCGCCGGCTTCATCGACGCCGCCAGGCGCAGCGGCTGGACCCTGGTGCCCAGCTGCTGGGCCGGCGCGATCCCGTCGTCCTACGTCACGCGCGACGCCTTCGAGCGCATCGCCGGCGCGATCTGCGAAGACGCGATCGCAGCGCGCCACGACGGCGGCCTCGACGCCATCTACCTCGACCTGCACGGCGCCGCGGTGGCCGAACATGCCGACGACAGCGAAGGCGAGTTGCTGGCACGCCTGCGCGCCATCGTCGGGCCCGAGCTGCCCATCGTCGCCAGCCTGGACCTGCACGCCAACGTCACCCGGCGCATGCTGCGCGAGGCCGACGCGCTGGTGGCCTACCGCACCTACCCGCACGTCGACATGGCCGCCACCGGCGAACTCGCGGCCACGCTGCTGGCGCGGCGGCTGCGGGCCGGCCGCAGGGAGCCGATGCATGCGCGGCGCTTGCCGTACCTGCTGCCCTTGAACGTGCAGAGCACCTTCCTCGAGCCGGCGAAGAGCCTCTACGACGAGCTGCTGGCGCTGGACCGCGAGCACGGCACCGTGCTCAGCTTCTGCCCCGGCTTCCCGGCCGCCGACTTCGACGAATGCGGGCCCGTGGTCTGGGGCCATGGCGAGCGCGCGCAGCAGGCCGTGGAACGGCTCTATGCCCGCGCCAGCGAGCCCACGCAGTGGCAGCTCGATCTCCTGTCGGCACGCGACGCGGTGACGCAGGCCATGACGCTGGCCGAGACCGCCACCCGGCCCGTCGTCATCGCCGACACGCAGGAC
>JACZKT010000528.1 GCA_014859905.1 Rubrivivax sp. | reverse complement strand
ACCACGCACTGCGCGCGGTGGCGCAGCGCGTGGTCCATCACCACCAGCGCCAGCATGGCCTCGGTGATGGGCGTGGCGCGGATGCCCACGCAGGGGTCGTGGCGGCCGTGCGTTTCCACCGTCGTCGGCGCGCCGGCACGGCTGATCGAGCCGCGCGGCAGGCGGATCGAACTCGTCGGCTTGATGGCGATGCGCACCACCAGGTCCTGCCCGGTGGAGATGCCGCCGAGCACGCCGCCGGAACGATTGCCGCGGAAACCCTCGGGGCTGAGCTCGTCGCCATGCTCGCTGCCGCGCTCGGTGACGACGCCGAAGCCGCTGCCGATCTCGACGCCCTTGACGGCGTTGATGCCCATCATGGCGTAGGCGATGTCGGCGTCGAGCTTGTCGAACAGCGGCTCGCCCAGCCCCACCGGCATGCGGGTGGCGCGCACCTCGATGCGCGCGCCGCACGAGTCACCGGCCTTGCGCAGCGCGTCCATGTGCGCCTCCAGGCGTTCGACGATGCCGGCGTTGGGCGCGAAGAAGGGGTTGTGCGCGATGTGCTCGGCGCTCTCGAAGGGGATCTCGATCTCGCCCAGGGCGCTCATCCAGCCGCAGAAGGTGGTGCCGTGCCTTTCACGCAACCATTTGCGCGCCACCGCGCCGGCGCCGACCATCGGTGCGGTGAGGCGGGCCGATGCGCGGCCGCCGCCGCGCGGGTCGCGCAGGCCGTACTTGCGCCAGTAGGTGTAGTCGGCGTGGCCGGGGCGGAAGGTGTCGAGCAGGTTGCCGTAGTCCCTGCTGCGCTGGTCGGTGTTGCGGATCAGCAGGCAGATCGGCGTGCCGGTGGTCTGGCCCTCGTAGACGCCGGAAAGGATCTCCACCGCGTCGGCTTCGCTTCGCTGAGTGACGTGCCGGCTGGTGCCGGGGCGGCGGCGGTCGAGCTCGGGCTGGATGTCGGCCTCGCTCAGGGCCAGGCCGGGCGGACAGCCGTCGATCACGCAGCCGATGGCCGGGCCGTGGCTTTCGCCGAAGTTGGTGACGCGAAAGAGTTCGCCGAAGGTGGAGCCGGACATGGGGGTTCGCGGGCGGGGAAGAGCATCGCATTGTAGGGAGCGGCCTGCCGGTTCCAGCACCGCCGGCGACGCCCCGCAGGGCCCGTGAGCCGTGCGTCAACGGCGGCACCGGACCCGACCCAGCTCCCGGCAGGCAGCATGCGACGCCACGGGAAGAGCCGCTTGCTCCAGCTCGGCGGCGATGGTGCCTTCGGCGATCTCCCGAAGGGCCCGCACGGCGCTGGCGGATGCCAATGAAGACGGCGCCGCGTTCGCGCACGGAAGCCCGGCGAATGGCACGCAATTCGTCGCCCTCTCGGCGGCTCGCATCCGCCAGACTTGGCTCAAGCCGGTGTCGAGTCGACCGATATCCACAAGAGACCGGTGCCATGGGGGCGCCGCGTCCTGCCAACCTGAATGCTGGAGAGTCCACCATGAAACCCTACTTCTATGCGGCTTGCGTGGCCGCTGCCACCCTCTTCGCCAACCCCATCCTGGCCCAGGAAACACCGGCTGCGATCGACGGCGTTCGCATCGTCACCGCCGAACAGGCGCGTGACCTCGGCGCCAAGGGCGCCGCGCTCGTCGACACGCGCACGGCCAACGAGTTCGCCGAGAAGACCGTCAAGGGCGCGATCCATGTCGCCTATGGCGAGAAGAGCGCCAAGGACGCCAAGTTCGACAAGTCGGCCGACAAGTTCGACCTCGCCAAGCTGCCGGCCGACAAGAGCGCGCCCGTCGTCTTCTTCTGCAATTCCGGCACCTGCTGGAAGAGCTACAAGGCCTCGGTGGTGGCGCGTGACGCCGGCTACAAGCAGGTGGGCTGGTTCCGTGGCGGCATGCCGGAGTGGAACACGAAGGGTCTGCCGACGCAGTAAGCCCAGGCGCGACGCGCCTGCACGACCAAGACCGCGACCACGAGCCCAGCCGATCCCATGCGAAACCTCAGCATCCGCACCCGACTTCTCTGCGCCGCCGCTGCGGCCGTACTGGGCGCCTTCCTCCTGGCCGGACTGGCGGTGCTGGCCTGCCAGCGCGGGGCAGCCGCGCTCGAACTGGTCGTCGAAGACAATCTCAAGCCGCTGATGGCCGCGCAGCGTATCAGCAGTTCGCTGGGCGCCGTGCGCTTCCGCGCCGCCGGCGTGCTGCTCGACCACTTCCCGATCCCCGGCACCGCGAATCACCTGAAGGACACGCGCCCGGTCATCCAGGACAGCTGGAAGCTGGTCGCTGCACAGACGCCGGCCAATGAAGACGCAGCCGCCGCGCTGAAGGCCATGAAGGAAGGCTATCCGCGCCTGCAGGCCCTGCTCGACGCGCTGGACAAGGCCTACGCCGCAGGCGACAAGACCAAGCTCGACGACATCCTGCAAGGCGAATGGGCGCAGCTGCACAAGACCTTCGTGCGGCCGCTGACCGCCCTGGAAGCCAGCCAGGAGACTGCCAGCGCCGCGAGCATCGCCGGCGCCCGTGCCGAGAGCCGACAGTTCACTGTCGTGGCGATGGCCGGGGCAGCCGTGATGATCGTCGCCGTGACCGCTTTGATGTGGTTCACCACGCGCAGCGTGATCGCCGCGCTGCGCTCGGCTTCGCAGGGCGCCCGCGCCATTGCCGGCGGCGACCTGTCGGTGCGCTTCGACCACCGCGGCCAGGACGAAGTCGGTGAACTGTTCGGCGCGCTGCGTGACATGCAGTCTGCGCTGGCCCGGCTGGTGGGCGGCATCCGGCAGTCCGCCGACAGCATCCAGACCGCCAGCGCCGAGGTCTCGGTCGGCAACACCGACCTCAGCCAACGCACCGAGGAGGCCGCCAGCTCTCTGCAGCAGACCGCCAGTTCGATGGAGCAGCTCACCAGCACGGTGAATCAATCGGCCGACTCCGCACGCACTGCCAACCAGCTGGCAGGATCCGCCACCGCGGTGGCGCGCCAGGGCGGCGAGATCGTCTCGCGGGTGGTGACGACGATGGGCGACATCAACGCCAGTTCGCGCCGCATCGCCGACATCATCGGCGTCATCGACAGCATCGCGTTCCAGACCAACATCCTGGCCTTGAACGCCGCCGTCGAAGCCGCACGTGCCGGCGAGCAGGGCCGCGGCTTCGCGGTGGTGGCCAGCGAGGTGCGCAACCTCGCACATCGCAGTGCGCAGGCGGCCCGGGAAATCAAGACGCTGATTGCGGCCAACGTCGAGAGTGTCGACAGCGGCAGCCGTCTGGTGACCGAGGCCGGCCAGACCATGGGCCGCATCGTCGACGAGGTGCAGCGTGTGACCGACCTGGTCGGCGAGATCACCGGGGCGGCGCAAGAGCAGAGCAGCGGCATCGGCCAAGTGAACCAGGCCGTGTCGCAACTCGACCAGATGACCCAGCAGAACGCCGCGCTGGTGGAGCAGGGTGCGGCCGCCGCCGCCAGCCTGAGCGAGCAGGCGACCCAGCTGGCCCGGGCGGTGTCGGTGTTCCGGCTCGAACCCGTCGCCGCCTGACAGCCGAAGCTCAGCCGGCCGGCGACGCCGCCGGCGGCTGGCCGGTGTCTTCCGGCCAGTCGCGGATGTAGGCCTTGAGCATGCGGTTCTCGAAGTCCTGCGCGTCGACCACCGTCTTGGCCACGTCGTAGAACGAGATCACGCCCATCAGCGTGCGATGGTCGAGCACCGGCATGTAGCGGGCGTGGCGCATCAGCATCATGCGGCGCACCTCGTCGATCTCGGTCTCGGGCGTGCAGGTCAGCGGCGCGTCGTCCATCACCGAGCGCACGTGGCGGTTGCCGAGGCTGCCGCCATTGGCCACGATGGCGGCGATGACCTCGCGGAAGGTGAGCATGCCCACGAGGTCACCGTGCTCCATGACCACCAGCGAGCCGATGTCCATGTCGGCCATGGTCTGCACGGCTTCGGCCAGCGGCTGGTCTGGGTGCGCGGTGTAGAGCGTGTTGCCCTTGACGCGCAGCATATCGGTGACTTTCATGGCAGGCCTTCGGCAGTCGCTTCTTGCGGGGCAGGCGGGTCAATATAGCCCACAATCCGTGCCGTCCCACAGCCTTGGTGAACAGCAATGGCCGGCTCTTCCGACCCCGGATTCGACACCCTGGCGCTGCACGCCGGCGCCGCGCCCGACCCGGCCACCGGCGCGCGCGCGGTGCCGATCCACCTGACGACCAGCTTCGTCTTCGAGCACCGCGTTGGTGGGGTTGCTGATGCGGCTGTAGAC
>JACZKT010000527.1 GCA_014859905.1 Rubrivivax sp. | reverse complement strand
CTGCCGAAGCGCGCGAGCCGGCGCCGGCGCGGCCTGCACCGGCCCGCGAAACCCAGGCTCAGCCCGCCATGGCTCAGCCCGCCACGGCCCAGCCCGTGTCGCGCCGGGTGGAAGTGGACCTCGACGCCCTTGCCGACAGCGGCATCGTCACGCCCAACGCACCGCGCTCGGCGCTGGCCGACCAGTTCCGCGTCATCAAGCGGCCGCTCATCGGCAATGCACTGGGCAAGGGCGCGGCAACGCTGAAGCACGGCAACCTGATCATGGTCACCAGCGCCATCGCGGGCGAGGGCAAGACGTTCACGTCGGTGAACCTGGCCATGAGCATTGCCGCCGAGATGGACCACACCGTGATGCTGGTCGATGCCGACGTCGCGCGGCCCTCGGTGCTGCGCGTGCTGGGCCTGCCAGCGGGCCCAGGCCTGCTGGACGTCTTGGAGGGCAAGGTCGAACTGTCGGGCGCACTGCTCCGGACCAGCGTCGACAAGCTGACCATCCTGCCCAGTGGCACGCCGCACGCCCGGGCCACCGAACTGCTGGCCAGCGACGCCATGGGCGCCCTGCTCGACGACATGGCCACGCGCTACCCCGACCGCATCATCATCTTCGATTCACCGCCGCTGCTGCTGACCACCGAGTCGCGTGTGCTGGCCACGCACATGGGGCAGATCGTGGTCGTGGTGCATGCCGGGCGCACGCTGCAGTCCGACGTGCAACACGCGCTGTCGACCATCGAATCCTGCCCGGTGCGCATGATGTTGTTGAACCGGGCCCGCACCGACAGCGCGGGTGCCTATAACTACGGCTACGGTTATGGGGCCTACGGCTACAGCTACGGCTACGGCCGCGGCCACGGTGATGCAGAAGCCCTGGCCCCCGAAGCGTCGGCCAAGCCCGCCTGAGCGCATGAGCGTCTCCCGACTTCACTCCCTCTCCCCCCGGGAGAGGGTAGGGGTGAGGGCCCGGCCCAGACAGGTGCTGGTCCTGAGTGCGCTCGCCCTGGGAGTCTCCGCGGCCTGGGCGCAGGAGAGCGGCCTCACCATCAGCTCCAGCTTCTCGGCCACGCAGCTGTTCACCGACAACCGCAACCTCTCGGCCACCGACCCGCAGGCCGAGTCGATCACCGTGCTGACCCCAAGTGTGCAGATCACCAGCAGGTCCGGCCCGTTGAAGGGCTCGTTGAGCTATGGGCTGAGCGGTGTGATCTACGGGCGCAACTCCGCGGCCAATACGGTGACGAGGCAGAACGCCTTGTCAGCCGCGTTCAATGTCGAAGTCATCGAGCAGCACGGCTACATCGATGCCAGTGCCTCCATCTCGCAGCAGTCCGTTTCGGCGCTGGGCCTGCAGAGCAGCGCGTCCACGGCCGTCAACGCCAACAGCACGGAGCTGCGCACGTTCAGCCTTGCACCGTCGCTGCGCGGCCGGCTGTTCGGTGAGGTGGACATCGTGGCCCGCGTCGCATCGAGCATCTCCAGCAGTGCCGACAACCGCGTCAGCGACACCGTCAGCCATAACGGCAGCCTGACCGTCGGCAACAGCCGCCGCGCCCTGGGCTGGTCGCTGGCCGCCACCCGCAGCATCTCCGACTTCGAAGGCGGCCGCCGCACCACCCAGGACCGCCTCAATGCACAGGTCTCGTACACCCCCGATCCCGGCCTGCGCTTCTTCGTCACCGCGGGCACGGAACGCAACGACGTTCTGACCATCGACCAGCGTAGCTACGACACCTGGGGCGCCGGCGTCAGCTGGCAACCCACGCCGCGCACCC
This sequence comes from Rubrivivax sp., assembly GCA_014859905.1. GTDB lineage: Bacteria > Pseudomonadota > Gammaproteobacteria > Burkholderiales > Burkholderiaceae_C > Rubrivivax. Next base: position 1,484 of record JACZKT010000527.1, on the reverse strand, counting down.
AGCTGAGCCTGCAGGGCGAGCGCCGCTACTTCGGCAACAGCCACAGCTTCAGCCTCAGCCACCGCATGCGGCGCTCGGTGGTGTCGTACACCGACTCGCGCAGCGTCAGCGAGAGCACCAGCGGCGCCGGCTTCACGCTGTCGGTGTACGAGCTGTTTTTCATCCAGTTCGCTTCGCTCGAGCCCGACCCGGTGCTGCGCGACGTGCTGGTGCGCAACTACCTCCAGGCCGCCGGCCTGGACCCGAACCAGCGCCTGACCGGCGGCTTTCTCAATACTGCGCTCACCGTGCAGACCAGCCGCAACGTGTCGCTGGCGCTGCAGGGCCGGCGCAACAGCCTAGTGATCTCGGCCTTCGCCACCGACACGCGGCGCGCCGACAAGGTCAGCACGGCGCAGGACGACCTGTCCCAGGTGGGCGTGCTGTTGCAGCATGGTGTGAACGTGTCCTTGTCGCACCGGCTCACACCGACGTCGTCTGTCGTGCTGCAGGCGTCGGAGTTGCGCACCCGCAGCAGCCGGGGCGTGCCGGGCAACGGGCTGCGCAGCATCAGCGCCAGTTGGGCCAGCCAGATCGCGCAGCGCACCAGCCTGTCGGTCACCGCGCGCCACTCGCAGGCCAACGGCGCCAACGCTTACAAGGAAAACACCTTGTCTGCCGCGCTCAACCTCAGCTTCTGAGCCATGTATGAAGCCTTCTACGGGTTGAAGAGCAAGCCTTTCCAGCTCAACCCCGACCCCAACTTCTACTTCGCCAGCAAGCAGCATCGGCGCGCCAAGGCCTACCTGGAATACGGCGTCTCGCGCAACGAGGGCTTCATCGTCATCACCGGCGAAATCGGCGCCGGCAAGACGATGGTGCTGCGTTCTCTCATCGAGGGCCTGAGCGGCAGCAACGTCATCACCGGCCACCTGGTGACCACGCAACTGGGCGCCGAGGACACGCTGCGCATGGTCGGCGCGGCTTTCGGCTTCCGCGTCAAGGACGTGCCCAAGAGCGAGCTGCTGATCACGCTGGAGGCCTTCCTGATCAGCCAGACGAGCAAGGGCAAGCGCTGCCTGCTGATCGTCGACGAGGCGCAGAACCTGACGCCGCGCGCGGTGGAAGAGCTGCGCATGCTGAGCAACTTCCAGTTCGGCAACCAGGCGCTGCTGCAGAGTTTCCTGGTCGGCCAGCCCGAGTTCCGCGAGATCCTGCAGCGCCCCGAGATGGAGCAGTTTCGCCAGCGCGTGTCGGCCACCTGCCACATCGGGCCGCTCGACGCCGACGAAACCCGGGCCTACATCGAGCACCGCCTCAAGTGCGCCGGCGCCAGCGGCAAGCCGAGTTTCGAGGCCGGGGTCTTCAGCGAGATCCACAAGGCCAGCGGCGGCATCCCGCGGCGCATCAACGCCGTCTGCGACCGGCTGCTGCTGGCCGGCTTCCTGGGCGAGCACACGCACCTGACCTTGGCCGACGTGGCCGAGGTGGTGCGGGAGTTCCAG
>JACZKT010000526.1 GCA_014859905.1 Rubrivivax sp. | reverse complement strand
GCGCAGTGCGGGCTAACCCTTCGCTCAAGCGGACACGCACCGGCATTCGGTCAGCGTGGCCCATTTCATGGTGCCACGCTGCCCGCCTGCCGGTGCGTGCCGCTTAGCTCAAACGTTAGCCCGCACAAAATGCAAACACCGGGCCTCGCCGCTCCGCTTGCGCTCCCGGTCGCGCGTTGCACCAGATCTCCGTGCCTCCCGCTGCGGCTTCGGCCCAACCTCGCGCAGCCGGTACATGTCGTGCTGCCGGAGCGCGCCTCGGATCTCCCACACAAGTCGGCCACGCTGTCTGCGGCGAGCATCGCGGCGGTCCAGGCAATGAGAGTCAGTCTGTGGTTCGCGCTTCGCGCGGCAGTGCTGCGCCTGGCAGTCAGTCAGTTGTGGTCCTTGGCGCGCGAACCGTGGCGCACGGTTGCAGTAGGCGCGGCGCGCGGACAGAATCGGTCAATGAGTAGGCTATCCACCGAGCTGTCGCATCACTCCGCTGTGGTCATCTCCGGCGCCGCTGAGAAATGCAACCCCGGCGCGGTCTGCGCAGTGCGGGCTAACCCTTCGCTCAAGCGGACACGCACCGGCATTCGGTCAGCGTGGCCCATTTCATGGTGCCACGCTGCCCGCCTGCCGCTGCGTGCCGCTTAGCTCAAACGTTAGGCCGCACAAAACAACCTGCGCGGACCGCCTCCATGTTTGAACGCCACGGACCGGGACAAGAGCACTCCGCGAGGCCAGAATCCGATTCACGCCAGGATTCAGATTCAGAAGGGTACTCTGTATGCTGACGCTCCGACCAAATTGCGACTGCTGCAATTGCGATCTGCCTAATGAGAGCACCGAAGCAAGAATATGCACGTTCGAATGCACATTCTGCTCAGAGTGTGCAGATACGAAGCTGAAGGGCGTCTGTCCAAACTGTGGCGGGGAGTTGGTTCGTCGCCCCAGGCGGCCAGCAGCCGCGCTCGCCAAGCACCCGCAGTCCACAGAGCGTGTCTACAACCCGGAAGGTTGCGCGAGTGCGGCCTAACCCTTCGCTCAAGCGGAGCGCCAACGGCATGCCACCAGGCCCGCGAGGCCGTGCTGTTTATCATCGTCCTCGCGGGCCTGGCGTCATGCCGTCGTCGCCCGCTTAGCTCAAACGTTAGGCCGCACGACAACCAGAAGCGACACGCGATGCATCCGAACCTCTTCCTACGAACGTTTTGGCAGAGCTCATTTAGACCGCAGGTCTTCGTGGCAATGAGTTTCGCGGGCGTGTACCAGACTAGATTCGATGAAGTAATCGCTCCCGCGATCGCTTCAGTTTCATATCGCGATAGCAAGTTGACCCCTCTACGCGTGGATTTGACGAAAACGGGCGACTCGATACTCACCGACATCATGGACGGGATCGCTCACTCGGCGTTGATCTTGGCCGACGTATCTGTCCTTGGCAGAGACTCCAAGACCGGCCAACCCCACAGGAACGGGAACGTGATGTACGAAGTCGGTCTGGCTCTAGCCTGCCGGCAACCGGCGGAGGTCCTACTGCTACGTGACGATCGAGATAGCTTTTTGTTCGACGTTAGCACCGTGCCACACATGAATCTAGATTTCTCGGATACAGATGCAGCGCGGGAAAAAATCTCCGCTGAGCTTCGAGGTCGTCTGAATGAAGTCGACAAATTTCATGATGCCCGGGTAGCGCTCGCGGTCGCCTCGCTGACAGCACACGAGTGGGCCTTGCTTGATGCCTTTTCAAAGTTCGATACTACTCATCACTTTTCGCTACCCACCAAAAACGTGCATCTGACTTCGGCGATGCCGCGCCTCCTTGATAAGGGCCTCATACGAACGGTGAGCATCACTAGCGAGGGCTACGCAAGATTCGCGTGGACCGAATTGGGTTACTCGCTGGCCAAAGACGTCGCCAAGCTAGTTCCACGCGAAAGTCCTCAAGCCGTATCGCCCCCCGTCGAGGCAGGGAAACCGGATACTCTCAGCGGCACTGACAGTGCGGCCTAACCCTTCGCTCAAGCGGACACACCACGGCATGCCACGCTTGGGCCTCATTTCATTCTGGCCCAAGCGCGTCACGCCGCGGTGTGCCGCTTAGCTCAAACGTTAGCCCGACACAAATGCAAATCCAGGCGATCGTGGCGTCAGTGTCGCTTCGCGTTGCACCGTGGCGCCCGCGCTTCGGCGTGTTCGGCTGCGTCGCAGCTCCGTGTGCTGCGCTCCGTTCGCCCCACCTCTGAACTGGACGCGAGAGAGAGGCGCCGCGTCAATACACGCACCGCACATAAGACAAGAGTCCGCGCCAGTTGCCTTCGGGGCAAACGTCGGCTACCGAGAGCCCCACAGTCAGTCTGTGGATCGCGCTTCGCGCGGCAGTGCTGCGCCTGGCAGTCAGTTCGTTGTGATCCGTGGCGTTTGACGAGTCGCGCATGGTTGCGGCATAGGTGGCGCACCGCCAGAATATGTCTATGGTCATCCACCAGAACGCTTGCGTCGGTGCCTACACGGGACTTCGCCCTCGCCAGCGCCACCGTTTCACTTGCTGCATTGCAGCGGGGCCAGCAGTGCGGGCTAACCCTGCGTTCAAGCGGACGGCCTACGGCCGCCGCTTAACGCTACGTTAGGCCGCACAGAGATGCCCCGTTTCGTCGTCCTGCTCCGAGGAGTCAACGTCGGCAAAGGCAACCGCGTGCCCATGGCCGAGTTCAAGGCGCTCTTGGAGGGCCTGGGTTACACGAACGTCAGTACCGTCCTCAACAGCGGGAACGCAGTGTTCACCAGCTCGGGTCGGTCGCCAGCCAAGCATGCAGGTGCTATTGCCACCGCCCTGCAGCAGAAGCTGGGTATCAGTACGCCTGTCATCGTCAAGTCCGCCGCGGAGTTGTCCGCCATCATCGGCGGGAGTCCAATCACACCGGCAGACGCCGATCACTCCAGGTACTTTGTATCCTTTGCTGCGGAAGAAGAGGCACTCCTTGCGCTCGCGCCGCTTCAAGTGCTCACCCAGGCCCCGGAGCGCTTCGTCGTCAGCAGCTTGGCAGCGTTCCTGCACTGCCCGAATGGAATCCTGGAGAGCAAGGTTGGCGAGGCGCTGCTGGGCAAGGCAGGCAAGCGCGTCACCACGCGCAACTGGGCCACGGTCCTCAAGCTCTCCGCGCAGGCCGGCGCGAGTGCGGCCTAACCCTTCGCTCAAGCGGAGCGCCAACGGCAGGCCACCAGGCCCGGGCTGGTGGTACACGGTACATTTTCACCAGCCCGGGCCTGGCGTCCTGCCGTTGGCGCCCGCTTAGCTCAAACGTTAGGCGTCGCATGCGGACCCCACCCGAACTCATCGACGGCGTTCTTGTAAGACTGCGGCGCGCGACCCCAGAAGACGCTCCAGCGCTGTTTCTGGCCGCAGCGAGTCCTGATGTCATGAAGTACATGGAATGGGCAGCGCAAGCAAGCGACGCCGAGACTCGAACTCACCTTGAGGGCGCGACGCAACGCTGGGCTGATGGCACCGAGTATCAATGGATCGTTGAAGAACGATCCACCGGCAATCTTGCCGGAACGATTTCTTGTAGACCAAGCGCGCACGCCGCCGATTTCGGCTACTTCCTTGCCAGGTCGCACTGGCGGAGAGGGTTGGCCCATAAAGCCGGAACGCTCGTGGTCAGCTGGCTGAAGGCGCAACCCGAGATCCTTCGTATCTGGGCCACAGCAGACGCTGAGAACATCAGGTCTCACAAAGTTCTTGAACGGCTTGGCCTCCAACGAGAAGGCGTACTTCGTATGGCTACATACCGTCCGAATATTGGCGGTCAACCGCGAGACACGGTGGTCTACGCTTGGTGCACGGGCGACGCCTAACCCTTCGCTCAAGCGGAGCGCCAACGGCATGCCACCAGGCCCGCGAGGCCGTGCTGTTTATCATCGTCCTCGCGGGCCTGGCGTCATGCCGTCGTCGCCCGCTTAGCTCAAACGTTAGGCAGTCGCGGGCAACATGAGTGGCGCACGTTACGGCTCGGCCATAGCCTTCGCCTCCGTGCGCTTCGGCCGCTCCCGTCCTCTCTCGCTCCGGCTGCTGCAGATCAAGCGCTTGTCGGTATCAGTCACGCGCTTCATCACTCAGCGCTTGCCATCGCACGCTTCCTCCGGCGTCTTGCCCGATCTCGTGGCGGCCCTCTCAACATCCGCGCGGGCGCTGCCTAACCCTTCGCTCAAGCGGAGCGCCAACGGCAGGCCACCAGGCCCGGACCGGCGGTACGCGGTACATTTTCGCCAGCCCGGGCCTGGCGTCCTGCCGTCGTCGCCCGCTTAGCTCAAACGTTAGGCCGCGCAAACCACGTTCCTTGGAATCGCCAGCATTTTGAAAACATTTCTCTTCGTCGCAATCCTTTTCGCACTTGCCGTCGCCGTTCTTCTGTACCTCAAGAAGCAAGGGCTCCTCGAAGGCAAAGGAACCGGAACGTGGCCGCTCTACGTCAAGAAGCCGCTGACCCAGCCCGAGCAAGTTCTGTATCACAGGTTGGTCAAGGCACTGCCTGAGCACATCGTCCTGGCGCAAGTTCAGGTTTCGCGAGTCCTGGGCGTGAAGAAGGGATCCAACTTCAACGAATGGAACAACCGAATCAACCGCCTGAGCTACGACTTTGTAGTCTGCGCGAAGGATTCAACCGTGTTGGCCGCAATCGAACTCGATGACAAGTCGCACGAGTCAAACCGTCGCAGCACCACGGACGATAAGAAGAACAAAGCCAGTGCTGATGCCGGGCTTCGCCTCGTCCGATGGAACGTCAGAGCCCTACCCGATGAATCCACAATTCAGAGAGAGCTGCGCAGCGCGGCCTAACCCCTCGCTCAAGCGGAGCACCAACGGCAGGCCACCAGGCCCGGTCTGGCGGTACGCGGTACATTTTCGCCAGCCCGGGCCTGGCGTCCTGCCGTTGTCGCCCGCTTAGCTCGAACGTTAGGCTGCATGAATGACCCTACACCGCCCTCGATAGAGGGTGACGCGCCACAACGGCTAACGCAAGAACTGCTATACGATGACTACCTCAATCCGAGGAAACGAATGCACAAAGCCCGCCCACCTTCCATCTCGCCCGCGGTCCTCATCGCTGCTGCAGTACTCGGCGCATGCGGCGGCGGTGCCTCGGAAGAACCGATCAAGTTGGTAATACCTCTGCTGACGCGGACCTGCGAGCCGTCCTCTGGGCTTACCACCACGCAGGTTCGGCAGAATCTCTCGCATTTAGGACTCTCGGTTCTGAAGCTGGAATGCGCGAATTACGACTTCTTGTACCCAGCAGTCTGCGGGCAGCCGACGAACGAGCTCGCCATAGTCCACGTACCCCCGGAACAAACTGAACTCGCCAGAAGTTTGGGCTTGTTGGCCTCGCCTCCCGCTATTGAATTGGCGTCAGACCCTAACGTAAGCACCATAGTACTGAACTACATCGTCCACGAATGCGTGCCTGCAAAGTAGCCGAATGCAGCCTAACCCCTCGCTCAAGCGGAGCGCCAACGGCAGGCCACCAGGCCCGGTCTGGCGGTACGCGGTACATTTTCGCCAGCCCGGGCCTGGCGTCCTGCCGTCGTCGCCCGCTTAGCTCGAACGTTAGGCCGCACAGGAATCATGAGTCACACGATCGCCGGCATTCTCTTCGACATCAACGGTGTGCTTGTTGCGCTTGATGGAGTGCCGTCTGTTGCAAAGCTACTCCGCGTCCAGCCCGAGCACGAAGCACTCCACGCAATGTGGCTCGCTTCGCCATCGGTCGTTGCACACGAAACCGGAAAGATTGACGCGGCAACGTTTTCAATTGGCGTGGTAAGTGATCTCGGATTGCCGGTCACTCCCGAGAACTTCCTGCGGGAGTTTTGCAGCTGGCCAACGGGACTCATGCCAGGCGCACTTCAGCTGTTGGATGAAATACCAGACAGCTATCGTGTAGCCGCACTGAGCAACACGAGCGCGGTACATTGGGACAAGATTCAGGCGATGGGCATAGTAGGTAGGTTCGACCACACCTACCTATCACACCAAATTGGATGCTTGAAACCGGGTGCCGACGCCTTTATGCTCGCCCTTGAAGGAATGAATCTTTCACCGTCCGATGTCCTGTTCCTAGATGACAGCCTGCGCAACATTAGGGCTGCAGCGCAGCTGGGAATGCATGCTCATCTAGCTCGAGGACCTAAGGAAGCAAGGCGTGTCCTCGCACAATACGGTGTTGTTTCCGCAGGTGCGGCCTAACCCCTCGTTCAACCGGACGCGCTACGGCAGGCCACCTTGGCCCGGTTGGCGGTACGCGGTACATTTTCGCCAACCGGGCCAAGGCGGCCTGCCTCCGCGCGCCGGTTAACTCGAACGTTAGGCCTCACAAATCCACAGCGCCTTCGCGGCCAACCAGGAACCCCATCAATGTCCACCGCCCTCGTACTCATCGATCTTCAGAACGACTACTTTCCAGGTGGCGCAATGGAACTTGTGGATGCTGAATCCGCGGTTTACAAGGCGGCCTTACTTCTGACTGCGTTTCGCCAGCGCGCGTTGCCCATCTTTCATGTGCACCACATTGCCAAGCGTCCCGGCGCAACGTTCTTCCTCCCCGGTACGACGGGTGCCGAGATTCATGCCTCCGTACGCCCATCGGCTGGCGAACGCATCGTGACCAAGCACTTTCCAAACAGCTTTCGGGAGACTGCGTTGCTTGAAGCCCTGCGGGCCATTGACGCCTCAAAGCTTGTCATCGCAGGAATGATGACCCACATGTGTGTGGACACAACGGTACGCGCAGCCTCAGACTTGGGCTTTCAGTGTTCCCTGGCGCATGATGGCTGCGCCACGAGAGATCTTCAGTTTGCCGGACAGTCGGTCGACGCGAGGAGTGTTCAACTGGCCTATCTGGCCGGATTGAACGGTTCGTTTGCCACCGTCAGAACAGCAGAAGAGTTGCTCGCGGAGCTCTGAGCGCGCAGTGAGGCCTAACCCTTCGCTCAACCTGACGCTTTGCGGCATGCCGCGCATGGCCCTCATTTCATTCTGGGCCATGCGCGTCCTGCCGCAATGCGCAGGTTAGCTCAAACGTTAGGCGTCATGAACCACCCACTTGTCTACGACGAAGCCGAACTCGATAGAACGCTGAGGCGGGCATTCGAAGATCCAGCCATCTTCCAATTACCCCTGGGTGTTTTCAGGCACGACTATGACTCAACGCATGCATGGCGCGTCAACATTACTCGCGACCGCGCGAAGTTCTTGGAGTACTTCTACGACGATGTATCCGGATCAATAGAGAACGGACTTCGAATGGCAATCCTGTATCGCCACGAAGTGATCTCATCGTTTCCCATGACCGTCTCCTTCGAATTCAAGCGCGCAATGGCACAAGAACCGGAACTCCGGATTGAACGCAAGATTGATCTCGACACCAAATACGAATACTGGCGCGCCGCTTGGCACGATGCGAACTACAAGCGCAAGACTCGATCATTCTCAGTTCGTAAGTTTGGCGAAGCCGGCGCTCGCGAACTCGCACTTGAAGCGGCCACCCGAAACCACAACCCGGTGCCAAAGACGTATCTACAAGGTGACTTGCATGCGACACCGAAGTGGAGCTCGGTTCCGCGGGAAGAGGTGTACCGCAACGCGTCAAGGAGCCACTATGGTGGCGGCTCGCACCGTCCGGCACAGCCTGTTGACACCAGCTATCCCTTCACCTACGAAGGAGAAAGAAGGGTTCAACTTCACATGGCAATTGAGCGAGACAGGGCGTTCAGGAACAAAAAGATTGAGCACTTCCTCGCGCAAAATGGAACCCTTGGGTGTGAGCTCTGTCATTTTAACTTTCAATCAACATATCCGTTCTTGAAACGAGACATTATTGAGGTTCACCACACTGTTCCGCTATCGGAGTTGAAATCTGCAACCTTAATAGAGCTCGCCGATCTGATGCTTCTTTGCTCCAATTGCCATACTGCAATACACCAAGGCGATGCCGCGGCGAATCTAGGCGCCGCCAAGTTGCAGTTCCGCCGATGACGCCTAACCCCTCGCTCAAGCGGAGCGCCAACGGCAGGCCACCAGGCCCAGGCCGGTGGTACTCCGTACATTTTCACCGGCCTGGGCCTGGCGTCCTGCCGTCGTCGCCCGCTTAGCTCGAACGTTAGGCTGCACAAACTGGCAATGTCCTACCACAATCTTCTTTCCGAGCTTTGGGCCTTCGCGGACACGAAAGAGTACCGTGAGGGACTTTTTGTTGAAACCTCTGGTCTAGTCCTCGACATACTATTGCTCATTATTGGCGTAAAGGTTATCGCATATTACCTCGCTCGCCAATCAAGAAGCACCACAAGCTTTGCATCTTCCTTCTTTATCGCTCAGTATTTGCGCGAGGTCTTGGTGCTTCAAATGAAAACCGGTGGCGTCATCGATACTGATGCCGCCGTCAAGGATGCCTTTGAAGCTCGTAAACTTAAGTCTATGTTTTCACACTTCTACTATGGAAACATTGAGAACATATTTGACCTCCTTCGAATCCGAATGCGAAGTGGAGAGCATATCGCGGGCCATAGAGCTCTCGCCCCGGCGGGCCGAAGGGAAGTCGCAGCTGAAGCAAAAAGATTACTCGAGCGCCTGGACAACCTATTGGTTATTCTCGCCTCATTGCGTCAGGAGGAACAGTGTCTTCGAGCATACGAGTTTCGCTTAGTTTTAACCTCGGTCTCAGACTACCTCGAGTACCTTTCGCGGTCGAGCACAGCACCCCCACCTCGAACCTATGCACCTATGAGCACCGCTCTCGCGCTGACTTTAGAGTCATGGTTCAGTGGCTGCCAGAAAGTACTGGACAGCCACTACAGGGGCAAAATTCGCTGGTCCTACGCACGACTACTGCTGTTTTTGCCATGGGTGCTGTCTTACAGATTCGTCGTTCGAAGGTGGCAACGGCTTCGCGGACGCCCCTATACCGATCCCTTCACTTCGAACTTTCCAGCTGTTTTTTGCACGGCCCTCGAGCAGACGCTTGGACAACCGTGGAATGAGGCTATAACAGCTTCAGGTGTCAAGAAGAGGGACGTCGAAAATATGATCTCTCAGCACATCGCGTTGATGCAGGAGCAGTGCATTTCAACTCTAGAAAGAGTTCGGCCATTTGTTCCCGCCGAAATATGGAACAGAGTACTTGCTTCTAGTCTACTTTTGGATGTTGATAGTGACCAGATTAGCATCGTCACCGTTGACGCAGCAAAGGCAAATGCCTTGTACTACCTGACGAGATTAGCAGCCAAAGACGACGACACAAGCCATCTTGTTGAGGAAACGTTCCAAAGTCTTTGGAACCTGCGCCCAACATCGCGCTAGCGGGTGCAGCCTTTCAAGAAACACACCCTAAGTGATTGATTTGTATAGGGGTGTTCAGGCGGGTGAGGCGGCAGGGGTGAGCTGCATGCCGAGTTCGGCGGCCTTCTTGGCCAGGCCACGGACGACCCGTTCGCGGTAGCGCTCCTCGT
>JACZKT010000525.1 GCA_014859905.1 Rubrivivax sp. | reverse complement strand
CAGCGCGTCGCGGCCCAGCAGGTCGAAGACGAAGCGCTCGAAGTTGCTGGCCTTGCTGATGTCCATCGACGGGCTCGAGGTCTCGTGCGTCTCGGCACTGCTGCGCACGCGGTAGGTGCCGGTGCGGAAGAACTCGTCGAGCACGTCGTTCTCGTTGGTCGCAAGCACCAGCCGCTCGATCGGCAGGCCCATCATGCGTGCCACGTGGCCGGCGCAGATGTTGCCGAAATTGCCGCTGGGCACGGCGAAGCTCACGCGCTCGCAGTTGGACGGCGCCGCCGCCGGGCCGCCCCAAGGCGGCGCGGCCCCCTCGGGGGGTAGCGAGGCGGAGCCGAGCTTGGGGGCCCCCGATGTCGCAAGGAAATAACCGGCAAAGTAGTAGACGACCTGCGCCAGCAGCCGCGCCCAGTTGATCGAGTTGACGGTGCCGATGTGGTGCCGGCGCTTGAATTCGAGGTCGTTGCTGACCGCCTTGACGATGTCCTGGCAGTCGTCGAACACACCCTCGACGGCGATGTTGTGGATGTTGGCGTCCTGCAGGCTGAACATCTGCGCCTGCTGGAAAGCGCTCATGCGGCCGTGCGGGCTGAGCATGAAGACACGCACGCCCCTCTTGCCGCGCATCGCGTATTCGGCGGCGCTGCCGGTGTCGCCGCTGGTGGCGCCCAGGATGTTGAGTTCCTCGCCGCGACGTGCCAGTTCGTATTCGAACAGCTTGCCCAGCAACTGCATCGCGATGTCCTTGAAGGCCAGCGTCGGGCCGTTGGACAGCGCCTGCAGGTAGACGCCTTCGCCGAGTGGCTTCAGCGGCGTGATCTGCGGGGTGCCGAAGATCTGCTCGGTGTAGGTGGCGGCGCACAGGCGCTTCAGGTCGGCGGCCGGGATGTCGTCGATGTACAGCGACAGGATCTCGAAGGCCAGCTCGGCATAGGGCAGGCCGCGCCAACGCGCCAGCGTGGCCGCATCGACGCGCGGGTAGCTCGCCGGCAGGTACAGGCCGCCATCGGGCGCCAGGCCCTCGAGCAGGATGTCGGAGAAGCCGCGCCGCGTGGTGTCGCCGCGGGTGCTGATGTACCTCAACTCAATTCTTCCTTGCGGATGCGCACGATCGGCGCCAGCACCGTCGGCAAGGCCTGCATCTGCGCCAGTGCTGCCTTCATGCGCCCTTCCACGGTGTCGTGGGTCAGGATGATGAGGTCGGTCTGGTTTTCACCCTCGGCGCTTTCACGCTGCAGCACGGCGTCGATGGAGATGTCGTTGTCGGCCAGGATGCCGGTGATGCGGGCCAGCACGCCGGCCTTGTCGGCGACCACCAGGCGCAGGTAGAAGGCGGTCACGACCTGGTCGATCGAGAGTATCGGCGTGTCCTGCAGCGAGCCCGGCTGGAATGCCAGGTGCGGCACGCGGTGGTCGGGGTCGGCAGTGTGCAGCCGGGTGATGTCCACCAGGTCGGCGATCACGGCGCTGGCGGTCGGTTCGGCGCCGGCGCCCTTGCCGTAGTACAGCGTGGTGCCCACGGCGTCGCCGTGCACGACGACGGCGTTCATCGCGCCTTCGACGTTGGCGATGAGCCGTTCCTTGGGCACCAGCGTCGGATGCACGCGCAGCTCGATGCCCTGCGGCCTGCGCTTGGTGATGCCCAGCAGCTTGATGCGGTAGCCCAGCTGCTCGGCATAGCGGATGTCTGCCGCCTGTAGCGCCGAGATGCCCTCGACATAGGCCTTGTCGAACTGCACCGGCACGCCGAAGGCGATGGCGCTCATGAGGGTGGCCTTGTGCGCGGCGTCCACGCCTTCGATGTCGAATGTCGGGTCCGCTTCGGCGTAGCCCAGTGCCTGTGCCTGCTTCAGCACGACGCCGAAGTCCAGCCCCTTGGCGCGCATCTCGGAGAGGATGAAATTGGTGGTGCCGTTGATGATGCCGGCGACCCACTCGATGCGGTTGGCCGTGAGCCCTTCGCGCAGCGCCTTGATGATGGGGATGCCGCCCGCCACGGCGGCCTCGAAGGCGACCATCACGCCGCGTTCGCGCGCGGCGGCGAAGATCTCGGTGCCGTGCACGGCCAGCAGCGCCTTGTTGGCGGTGACGACATGCTTGCCCGCGGCAATGGCTTCGAGCACCAGCGTGCGCGCAATGCCATAGCCGCCGATGAGCTCGATGACGATGTCGATGGCCGGGTTGGCGATGACCTGCCGTGCGTCGGCCGCCACCTGGACCTGATCGCCGACGATGGCGCGCGCACGCTGGGTGTCGAGGTCGGCGACCATCGTGATGGCGATGCCACGCCCGGCACGGCGGCGGATCTCTTCCTGGTTGCGCTGCAGCACCCGGAACGTGCCGCTGCCGACGGTGCCGATGCCGAGCAGGCCGACCTGCATCGGGTTCATGGCATCCCCCGACGGGCCGTCTGTGCGGGGATCACGGTGCCCTCTGGGGGCCGCGGGCGGTGGCGAGCTTGGGGGTGCATGTCTTCAGACCGTGTGGCGTTTGCGATAGTTCGAGAGGAAGCGCTCGATGCGCCCGATGGCTTCCGTGAGGTCGTCGGAATTCGGCAGGAAGACGATGCGGAAGTGGTCAGGGGCGATCCAGTTGAAGCCGGTGCCCTGCACGATCAACACCTTTTCTTCGGCCAGCAGTTCATAGGCGAACTGCTGGTCGTCGGCAATCGGATACACCTTGGGGTCCAGGCGCGGGAACATGTACAGCGCCGCCTTGGGCTTGACCACGCTGACGCCCGGAATCTGCGTCAGCAGCTCGTAGGCCAGGTCGCGCTGCCGGCACAGCCGGCCGCTGGGCGCCACCAGGTCCTTGATGCTCTGGTAGCCGCCGAGCGCCGTCTGGATCGCCAGTTGCCCCGGCGTGTTGGAGCACAGGCGCAGCGAGGCCAGCATGTTCAGGCCCTCGATGTAGTCGCGCGCATGCCGCTTCTCGCCCGAGACGACCATCCAGCCGGCGCGGTAGCCGCACGAGCGGTAGTTCTTGCTCAGGCCGTTGAAGGTGATGAACAGCACGTCGTCGGCCAGGCTGGCCAGGCTGGTGTGGGTGGCACCGTCGTATAGCGTCTTGTCGTAGATCTCGTCGGCGAACACCACCAGCTGGTGCTGGCGCGCCAGCTCGATGATCTCAAGGAGCACGCTGTCGGGGTACAGCGCGCCGGTGGGGTTGTTGGGGTTGCAGACGATGATGCCGCGCGTGCGCGGCGTGATCTTGCGCGCGATGTCGTCGATGTCGGGCAACCAGCCGGCCTGCTCGTCGCAGACGTAGTGCACCGGCTTGCCGCCCGAGAGGCCCACCACCGCGGTGTAGAGCGGGAAGTCGGGCGTCGGCACCAGGATCTCGTCGCCGTCGTTGACGAGCGCGCTGATGCTCATCTGGATCAGCTCCGAGGCGCCGTTGCCCAGGTAGACGTCGTCCACCGTGACGCCGTGGATGTTCTTCTCCTGCGTGTAGTGCACGACCGCGCGGCGCGGCGCGAAAAGGCCCTTGCTGTCGGTGTAGCCGGCAGCGTGCGGCAGGTTGCGGATCATGTCCTGCACGATCTCGTCGGGCGGCTCCAGGCCGAACGCGGCCACGTTGCCGATGTTCAGCTTGATGATGCGATGGCCCTCGTCCTCCATCTGGCGCGCCTTGTCGAGCACGGGGCCGCGGATGTCGTAGGCCACGTTGGCGAGCTTGGCGGACTTGGCCACCGTCTTCATTTCAGGCTTCAAGGAGAGGGCTCCGGCGCGAGGAACCTAGAATTATCCACGCATGAAGTTCCAGCCCGACACGCCCGAAGGCGTCAACGTGATCACGCGCCATGAGCCCGGAAGGGTCTGGGTCGGCGCCACGGCCTTCGACCACAGCCTGCTGCTGCCCTGGAGCGGCGCCGTCGTGTCGTGGCCGGCGGCGGCCTTCGACGAACTGGGCGCCGCGCACTTCGAGCGCGTGCTGGCGCTGGCCCCCGAGGTGGTGATCTTCGGCAGCGGCGCGCGGCTGCGTTTTCCGCCGCCGGCGTGGTTGCGCGCGCTCATCGACGCCCGCATCGGCGTCGAGACCATGGACACCGCGGCTGCCTGCCGCACCTACAACGTGCTGGCCAGCGAACGGCGCGCGGTGGTGGCCGCGCTGCTCGTCGACAGCGGGCCGCAGGTGGCCGCGTCGGCGGAGACTTTATAATGTTTGATTGAGCCGGCTTCGGCATCCTGTGCAGTCCGAGATACATTCCATGACGCCTGTTGTCAATAAAACGCTCCCGGAATTCGAAGCGCTGGCCACCAGCGGCGTGAGGTTCACGCCACAGTCACTGCTGGGAAAGGCGGTGGTGCTGTACTTCTACCCCAAGGACAACACCCCCGGCTGCACCACCGAGGCGATGCAGTTCCGCGACCAGCACAAGGACTTCGTCAAGGCTGGCGCCGTGGTCTTCGGCGTGTCGCGCGACAACATGGCATCGCACGACAAGTTCAAGGCCAACCTCGAGCTGCCGTTCGAACTGATCGCCGACACCGAAGAGAAGCTCTGCCACATGTTCGGCGTCGTCAAGAACAAGATCATGTACGGCAAGAAGGTCAAGGGCATCGAACGCAGCACCTTCCTGATCGACGCCGAGGGCGTGATGCGTGCCGAATGGCGCGGCATCAAGGTCGCCGGCCATGTCGATGAAGTCCTCAAGGCGGTGAAGGCGCTGAAGAAGGGCGCCTGATCATCGCCGCGCTGCAACCCGGCGGCCGGCTGCAGACGGCTCCAACCCGCTCACCCGCAAAGCCGCACAGTTGTCTGTGCGGCTTTTCTTCTTCCCTTTGAAGCTCCACCGCACCATGCCCTTGCCCAAGCCCCCTTCCCGCAAAGGCGACCTGCTGCACGGCGCCGACTACGAGGCGCAGGCCGCGCCCAAGGCCGACAAGCGGCCGTCGAAGTCCCGTATCGACGAGTCGCCGGCGCAGACGGCCCTGGACCTGCACGATGGCGGCATCGCGATTGCCGCACGCGCGCCGGCG
>JACZKT010000054.1 GCA_014859905.1 Rubrivivax sp. | reverse complement strand
GCTCCAGGGCCTCGCGAACCCGGGCCCTGGCTTCGTCGGGCGGCAGGCCGAGGTTGAGCGGGCCGAAGGCCACGTCCTCCTCGACCGTCGGCATGAAGAGCTGGTCGTCCGGGTCCTGGAACATGAAGCCGACCGTGCGATGAACCTGCGCCAGCGTGCCGGGCAGCACCGGCATGTCGCCGACGCGAACCTCGCCGGCGGAGGGCTGCAACAAGCCGTTCAGATGCAGCAGGAAGGTCGACTTGCCGGCGCCGTTCGCCCCGACGATGGCGACGGACTCGCCATGCAGGATGCGGCAGCTCAGGCCCCGCAAGGCCGTCGTGCCGTCGGCGTACATGTATTCGAGCCCGCGTGCCTCGACGATGTGATGGCTCATGCCCAACCACCCAGCAGCACGGCGCCGATCCACCGCGGCAGATCGACCCAACGAAGCACGGCAAAGCCGCTGCACCAGCCGAGCAGGAACCAGGAGTCGCGCCGCCGCCAGTGCAGCGCGCGCAGGCTGCGCAGTTCGCCGTCGAAGCCACGCGCCGTCATCGCCAGGTGGATGCGCCGGGCGCGGTCGAAAGCGCGCAGCAGCAGGTGGCCCAGCAGCGGACCGTAGCTGTCGATCGAAGCGCGCCGCCCGGCGCAGCGCAATTGCCGTGCCGTGTTCATGCGGGCCGCTTCGGCGCCGATCACGAAGGCATAGCGGTAGAGAAACAGCAGCTGCACGGTGAAGACACGCGGCACGCCCAGCCGCGCCAGCGCCGCGCACAGCGCGACCATGCCGGTGCCGGCCACCAGCACCAGCGAGGCGCCGACCGTGAGCGCGAAGCGCAGCAGGATCGACGCGAACGACCACCAGCCGGCAGCCAGCGTCGTGTCGCCGAAGACCACGACCGGCGCGCGGTCCAGCCAGGGGTTGAACAGGCCCACCATGAGCGCAAAGGGCGCCGCCAGTGCCAGCTTGCGCAGGAGGGGCGCTGCCGGCACGTCGCCGAGCACCGCCAGCGCGACGGGGAAGACGGCCAGCGGCAGCAGGGCCGCCACCGCATGGCGTTCGAACGACACCACGACGACGATGAAGACGAAGGTCGTGATGACCTTGGCGCGCGGGTCGAGTCGGGCCAGGGGCGTGTCGCGCGCCGCGAGCTCATCGAGCGAACGCAGGTCGGCCAGCGCGGCGTTGAGCAGGCCCATGCCAGCCGATCTGCGGCGCCGGGTTCAGCGTCGCTGGCGCCTGAGCAGGGCCGCGATCAGCCCCACCAGCAGCAGCGTCACCGTGCCGCCGACGAGCCCGGCGATCGACGTGCCCGCATCCACCTGCGGCCACGCCGGCTCGGCAGGCTCGTGCGCCGCTGCCGACCGCCCGGGAAGCTGGTCATCGGGCAGGAACGACATCCGCTCCTGCAGTCGGCCCAGGAAGGCATGCACGCCGGTTGCCGGAGCGGGCCTCTCGGCCGTGGCGGCCACCTGCTCGATCGACCACTCGAGCCCGTCCGGTGCCTTCGATGCAAACCAGGACACCGCGCCGGCCGTCACGGTGGCGGCGATGGCCAGCGACGCGAGCAGTGGCTTCATCGACCCGCCCGCTGGCGATGCACCGGACGCCGTGGCCACGAGATCGGGCTGCGCGCGCTGGATGAACAACAGGATGGCCGCCGTGGCGAAGCCTTCGACCAGGCCGATGGGGACATGGACGGGCAGCATCAGGAGCAGGAAGGACGACAGCGGCAGACTGGAAATGCCGGAGCCGACGGTCTGCAGCACGACACCCAGGGCACCCAACTGCAGGCCGACGAGCGCCGCGACGACGGCGCCGATGGTGATGCGGCGCCTCGACGCGCCCACGCCGACGATCGAGCGGTAGACCAGCGGATAGGCGACGAAGCACGGCAGCACGCCGAGGTTGAAAATGTTGGCGCCGAGGGCCAGCAGGCCGCCGTCGGCGAAGAACAGCGCCTGCACGGTGAGGACCGAGGCGATGACGATCAGGGCCGCATGCGGCCCGAGCAGCGCGGCCAGCAGCAGGCCGCCGCCGAGATGCCCGCTGGAGCCGGTGCCCGGAATGGCGAAGTTGATCATCTGGGCGGCAAAGACGAAGGCGCCCAGCACCCCCATCAGCGGCACGAGTCGATCCTCGCCTAGCTCGCGCACGCGCCGGGCACTGTAGGCCAGCCCGCCGGCGCTTGCCAGCCACATCGCCGCCCCCACGGCAGGGGACAGAAGTGCGTCGGCCATGTGCATGAGGGCTCCTTCCTTGACGGACTCAGGCTGGTTCCGGCGACCGTCACGCTGAAGTGGACCCGGACACGGGACACGATCTTCTCAAGAGCCGTTCAGGCCATCTTGACGTAAATCATACGTTTATCAAAATACTTCATACCAGAGCCAGCGCTGCCGCGGCCGCGCCGCAAGGGTGAGTCGAGTGTCGGCCAGCCGCTGGTGGTGCGCGCGACCGTGATCCCGGAACTGGAGTGGATGCCGCGTGGCGACGACGGCTTCTCGCCCGCCGAGCTGATTTCGGCCCCGACAGCTCGACGAGGCGGCAGTCGCTGCCCGGCGCCATGCACTTCGGCGCGAGCATCGGTGCATCGTCGGCGTAGGCGACCTTGGCCGCCTTCAGCGACCAGGCGTAGGCCAGCTTGTCGCGGTCGAACAGGCTGAAGCGGCAGCGCAGCGGCCCGGCGCGTCGAGCCCAGGCTGGGCGACACGCTGCCCGATGCGGCCGCGCTGTTCCCGCCCGCGCCGGACCTGACCGGCGCCAGCCCGTCGATCACGCTCAACGCCGAGCGCGACGCGACTCTGTTGCCCGAGGCGCGGCAGTCGATCGGCGCGGCTGCACGCTTCCTGCAACAAGCCCAAGGCCGGACGCAGCCCGAGGAACTGGACGTGGTGATCGTCGGCGCCGGCCTGTCGGGCATCGGCGCCGCCGTGCACCTGCAGCGTGACTGCCCGGGCAATAGCTCCACGCTGCTGGAGTCCCACGCTGCAATGGGCGGCACCTGGGACCTGTTTCGCTACCCGGGCGTGCGCTCGGACTCCGACATGTACACGCTGGGCTACACCAACGCCAGCTGGACGCTCAAGGCCGACCTCACCGCGTGGCTCGACGGGCGGAAGCGGCCACTCTGGCGCAGGCATGCGAGAGCTTCGACGAAACGACAGGGCGGGTTGCCGGAATATCCAAAGCACGCACGTTCAAACCCATGTTCGGCATGAACCTGGCGGCGCTCGTGCCGCGCACAACCACCTCGCAGAGGTGGTGCCCGGTTCACGCCATGGCCGACAAGGTCTTGCGCAAACGCGCCGACGACCCCATCACAGCACCAGCCCCCAACCGTCCATCTGGACCAGGAGCGCCCGCGACATCCTGCACCACGTCATCCGTGCCAACACACGCTTGAGTCCCAAGCAGAACGAAACACTGCACTAGATCGACAGCACGCCCGGCCAGTGGCGCATCCATTGGCGGCCACGGGCCAGCGCCTGCCATTGCGGGTCGTCGCGATCCACGCCCACCGAGCCGGCGATCAAGGCGTCGATGCGGGCCTCGAAAATGCCGGCCAGCGCCGCATCCTCGACGATCAGCAGCAGCTCGGTTTCCCAGTAGCCGCCGGTGCTGTCCATGTTGGCGCTGCCCACCGCGCAGATGCGGCCATCCGCGCTCATGGCCTTGGCGTGCACATGCGACTGGACCGCACCGAGCCCGGGCGCCCAGGCCGGCTGTGCCGCGACGGTGAATTGGTAGGCCTCGGCGCCGGCTGCGATCAGCACGTCGATGCGCGAATGCACAAGCGCCGTCGCCGCCGCGCGGGCCGTGCCCCAGGGGCCGTGGAAGGGCTCGCCGCCATGGCTTGGCGTGAGGTGGCCGAACAGCGTGCGCACGCGCACGCCGCGCTTCACGGCGCGCAGCAGCGCATGCTGGATCTCGAGCACGAGCGGAAATCCGTTCACGACGTGCAGGTGCGACTGCGCGGCCTCGATGATCGCCAGATAGGCCTCCAGCGTGGCGGCGTCGCGCAGGCCACGGTGGATCACGACGCGCACCGGCGTGCCGCCGGCCGCGGGCACGTCTTCGACTTCGAAGGCCGTGCCGCCCTCGTTCGTCCAGGCGTCCAGGAACGAGCGCTCCAGCGCCGCGACCGCCGGCCCCTGCACACGCGCGCCGGCGTCCAGCCACGGCACCTCGCGCCACAGCGACTGCGCGTTGAGCGCCACTTCGTCGAAGCCGGTGAAGTACTCGTGCGAGAGGTTGCGCCCACCGAGCAGGGCCAGCCGGTTGTCGACGACGAAGAGCTTGCGGTGGTCACGCAGCTTGAGGTCCTGCAGCGACGGCAGCGTGGTGATCGGCCGCGACACGCGCAGCTCGATGCCCGGCATCGCGCCCAGCCGCTCGAGCAGTGGATTGCGTGTGCCCAGCGAACCATGCAAGCCGTGCAGCGAGTCGACCAGCAGTCGCACGCGCACGCCGCGCGCCGCCGCCTGTGCCAGGGCAGCCTCGACCTGGCGGCCGACATCGTCGTCGGCGGCCATGTAGACCTGCAGGTGGACGCGCTGCCTGGCCGCGGCAATCGCTTCCAGCAGCCAGCGGCGCGCGCGGACGTTGTCGAGCTCGAGCTCGATGCGGTTGCCCCCTATCAGCGGCGCCGCGGTCGTTGTTTCCAGGCGCTCGGCGAGCGACATGCGCCGGCGCGGCGGCGCCACCGAAGGCAGCGCCGTCGTGCTGCCGATGTCCTGCGCGCGCAGCGTGGCGCAAGCCTGCGCGACAGGGTTCTCCGCGGCGCGATGGACGATCGCGACGGCCGGGAATCCGGCCGCACGCAGTCGCGCCGCGACGCGCGCCAGCCGCACCGCATCGACCGTGTCGGGCACGTCGAGCGCATCGCCCTCGTCGAGCACGAGGCTGGCGTCGACGACGCGGCCCTCGATGCCGGCCGCCTGCAACCTGGCGCGGATCCACCGGCAGCTGCGCATCGGCCGCATGCGCACCGCCAGCAGCTCCTGGCCACCCTGAGCAGCGCAGGCGCGCAGGGCGGCCAGCTCGGCCGGCTCCAGTTCGGCATCGAAGAGCACGAGCGGCGCCTGGCCGGGCCGGATGACGAGCACATGCTGCTCCAGCCGGGCCAGCGGGGCGGACAGGCCCTCGGCATGGGTGCGGAAGACGCCGTACGAGCCGGCCTGTAGACCAGCGGGCAGTTCCGTCTCGCCCTCGTGCGTCGTCAGCACCGCCACGACCTGGCCGCCGCAGACGAAGGCGATCGGCTGGTCGGGGATGGGCGTGCGCCGTCCGATGCCCGATGCGTATTCGAAGCGGGCGCGCAGCACCGTGCCCTCGTCGACCAGGTCGGGCGCGTCCAGTTCGAGCTGCAGCAGCGGCCGGCTGACCGGCGCGGGCGGCGGCAGCAGCAGGCCCGGCACCGGCCAGCGGGCACCGAAGAGCAGCGCCGTGGGCATGCGCGCATAAACCAGCAGGTCGGGCGCCCGGGTGCGCAGCCGTTCGTCGAGCCACTGCTGCGACAACAGCCCCTGTGGTGCCACATAGTCGACGGCGGCACGGATGCCGGCGATCTCGACCGCTGCCGCCAGGTCCGGCGGCACGGGCCCGTCGAGCAGCAGCACGGTGACATGCTGGCTC
Organism: Rubrivivax sp.; assembly: GCA_014859905.1. Classification (GTDB taxonomy): domain Bacteria; phylum Pseudomonadota; class Gammaproteobacteria; order Burkholderiales; family Burkholderiaceae_C; genus Rubrivivax. The sequence continues at coordinate 122 of JACZKT010000054.1, read as the reverse complement.
GGGTCACCGTGGTCGCGCAGGAACGCGGAGACGGCAGCACGCGCGCGCTGGCCCAGTGCCACGCAGACCAGCTCGGCCAGCGGGCGCGCCTGCGGTGGCTTGCACGAGCCCGGGATCCACAG
>JACZKT010000524.1 GCA_014859905.1 Rubrivivax sp. | reverse complement strand
ACGGCGCCGTCGCGCGCCGCCTGTACCGCCGCCGCACCGTCGACGCCGACATCGGCCGCGCGCTGCGAACTGCGCACCCAGTGCGAGATCGACTGCGCAACGCCGGCCAGGTCCGACTTCAGCGGCGACTCGAAGCGCCCGTGATCGATGGCGTGGTCGCCGACGATGTTGACGATGCCCGAGCGGGCCTTGCGCGCGTTGTGCAGGTTGGCCCAGCCGTTGCCCAGGCCGGGGCCCAGGTGCAGCAGCGTGGCCGCCGGCGACCCGGCCATGCGCCAGTAGCCGTCGGCCGCGCCGGTGGCCACGCCCTCGAACAGCGCCAGCACGCAGCGCACGCCGGCAACGCGGTCCAGCGCCGCGACGAAGTGCATCTCCGAGGTGCCGGGGTTGGCGAAGCACAGCCCGACGCCGCTGGCGGCCAGCGTCGTCACCAGGGATTCGGCGCCGTTCGGTTCGTTCATGGTCGAGCCTCGTTCGTTGGGGTCAGCCGGTCGCGCCCGTGCGACTTCGGGTCGCCCAGGCCCATGCCAGCGCCACGACGGCCAGGCCGACGCCGGCCAGCGACAGCTGCAGATGCGACAGGCCCAGTTCGCCGCCACCGGGCAAGGCCATGCTCAGGCCGGCGGCCAGCAGCAGCCCGCGCGAGACCCAGCCCGCCGCACCCGCGCCCAGGCGTCCGAAGCCCACCAGGTAGCCCTCGAGCGCCGAGGCGACGAGCCCGATGCCCAGCACGGCCGTGGCGACGACGACGACGATGTCCAGCGGCTCGCCGCGCAGGATCAACGCCGGGTTGAGGACGAAGAAGAAGGGCACGAAGTACATCGTGCTGCCCAGGCGCATCGACTGCAGCCCGACCTGCAGCGGCGCGGCGCCCGCGATGCCCGCGGCGACGAAGGACGCCAGCGCCACCGGCGGCGTGATGAACGAGACCATGCCCCAGTACATCATGAACAGGTGCACCGCCACCGGGTCGAAGCCCGCCGCCACCAGCGGCGGCGCCAACACGATCGCCAGGAAGATGTAGCAGGCGGTGATCGTCATGCCCATGCCGAAGATGAAGCTCGTCAGCGCCCCCATCACCAGCAGCACGTAGATGTTGTTGCCCGCCAGGTAGACGAGGTCGTTGGCCAGCGTGCCGGCCAGGCCGGTGACCGACAGGGCGCCGATGATCAGCCCGACGCCGGCCAGAAGCGCGGCCAGTTCGGCCAGCGACCGGCTCACGCCCTCGATCAACAGGCCCAGCCGGCGCCAGCTCAGGCGGTGGCGCGCCCAGGCCTGGTTGATCACCAGCAGCAGGGCCGTGGCGTAGAACGGCGCCAGCGCCTCCTGCTGCAGCACCAGCAGCATCCACACCAGCAGCACGAAGACGAAGATGTACTGCCAGCCCTCGGCAACGGTGCGCGCGATCGACGGCAGTTCCGCGCGCGGCAGGCCGCGCAGGCCCTTCCTGGCCGCGTAGCCGTCGATCTGCACGAAGAGGCCGAAATAGAACAGCAGCGACGGCACCAGCGCCGCCATCACCACGGTGGTGTAGGGGACGCCCAGGAAGGCGGCCATCACGAACGCGGTGGCGCCCATGATCGGCGGCATCAGCACGCCGCCGGTCGAAGCGCAGGCCTCGACGCCGCCGGCGTAGGCCGGCGAGAAGCCGGTGCGCTTCATCGCCGGGATCGTGACGACGCCGGTCGTCAGCACGTTGGACACCACGCTGCCCGAGACCGAGCCCATGAGGCCGCTGGCGAAGATCGACACCTTGGCCGGCCCGCCGCGCACGACGCCGAAGAGCGCGAACGCGATGTTGTTGAAGAAGGTGGCCGCACCGGTGTACTGCAGCACCGCACCGAACATCACGAAGCCGATCACCAGCTCGCCGAAGGCCCGTGTCGGGATGCCGAGCACGCTCTCGCTGCTGGCGAAATGGTAGGCGGCGGTGGTCGGGAAAGGCTGTGGCAGGCCGGCGATGGGCCCCGGCATGTCGGCCGCGAAGACCGGGTACAGCGACACCAGCGCCACGACCACGAACACCGCCGTGCCGCCGGCGCGCCGGGTGGCCTCGAGCAGCAGCAGCCAGCCCACGGCCGCGACCCACACGGCCTCGGTGGGCGCCATGAACTCCCAGGCCTCCTGCAGGATGCGGTGGGCGTTGAACGCGAAGTACCCGAACACGCACAGCGACAGCGTGTAGAGCAGCGCGTCGTACCACGGCACTGCGTCGCGGCGCGCCCGTGCCGTGGCGGGCAGGAACAGGAACACGGTGCCGATCAGCAGCGCGCACAGCAGGTACAGATAGGCGTTGTCGAGCAGCGTGTGCCCGACCAGGAAACCCAGGTTCAGGATCTTGTTGAGCGCCAGCACGATGGCCGCCACGCCGGTGACCGCCACCACGCTGCGCCAGAACATCGACAGCTGGCGCTGGCGGCCGGCCGGCGACGCTTCAGGCTGCGCGGGTGGGGTCACGGACGGGCAGGCGCGTGGACAGCCGTGTCGCCGGATCGAGCGTGCGGCCGTGCCACGGCATGCGGGCCGCGGGCCCGGCTCACCAGCTCGTCACCACGGCGTCGAAGCCGGCCTTCGTCAGCGCGTCGGCGCGGGCCTTCATCCAGGCCTGCTCAAAAGCCTTGTCGTCGGCGTGCGCCGCCCCCTGCACCGCCTTCCAGGCATCGGCCAGGACCTTCTGGCGCGCCACCAGCCTGTCGTTGTGGGCCTGGTGTTCCGGCTTCCACAGGCCGCGCTCCTTCCAGTAGCGGATGGCGCCGTCGTGGAAGGGGATCACCCACGCGAAGTTCTGGCGCTCGACGGCCCAACCTGCGTTGCCGGGGGCGGCGTCCTTGTAGTCGGCGAAGGTTTCGACCATGGCCCTGGTCATGGCGTAGACGCTGTTGGCGTCCTGCCTGTCGTAGGCCATCAGGATCGGGTACGGATACGACGCCGATTCGACCTTGTGGTCCTTGTCGAGCTCGGCACCCTCGGCACCCATGAACGGGAAGAAGAAGGGCGCGGTCTTGTTCATGCGCTCCCAGCCCGCCTTGTCGCTGTGGGCGATCACGGGGTAGACGATGCCGCGCGGCGACTTCGCCAGCTGGTAGGCCTTGCCGGAGATCGACGACGTGAACGCCGCGTCGGCCTGGCCGTTGATGACGCCGTCCATCGCGGCGCCGAAGCCGCCGAAGTCGACGCGCTTGACGTCGTTCCAGGTGAGGTTGGCGAAGGCCAGGATGGCAGTGATGTTCTGGTTCAGCGACGGCGCACCGATGACCCAGGCCACGCGCTTGCCCTTGAGGTCGGCGACGGTCTTGACGCCCGAGTCCTTGGCCGCCACCACCGTCAGCACCTGGTCGGAGTTGTTCAGCATCAGGCCACGGATGGGCTGCGGGCCCCAGGCCTTGACGCCGAACTCGAACACCCCCTCCTGCGCCAGGTAGCTGCCGCCGACGCCGTTGGCCGAGAACTGCACCTGGCCTTCGCGCACCGGCAGCGTGCGCGCCACGTCGCTCTTGCCCGGCAGCACGCGCAGGTTGACGCCGTAGCGCTGCTTCATCGCATTGCCGATCGCCACCGCCTGGTTGTAGCCCCCCGAGCCGACGTCGTAGGCGCTCCAGGCCAACGTGGCGGGCAGGCCGGGCGGCGCTGCGGTCTGTGCCGCGGCCAGCCCGAGGCCAGCCCAGGCCAACAAAACGGTGGCGACGCGCGCCAAGGTCAGGTTCAGTTTCACTCGTCGTCTCCTGTCTGGGGTTCTACCGTTGCCGCGCCGGCCGTGGTGCACGCCGCGCGCGACGGCCCTGCGACGACATTGCGCGTTCGAGCGACACGCTGTGACGTTGCCGGCGCACTCTAACGGCATTGACGCCAGCGCGTGCCCAGCGTTTCCACGGGGCGCGCCACCTGCGGCGACACGAGGCCGATGCGGTTCGTGCGGCGCCACGCCGCGTTCGCTGTGGCACCATGGCCGCGCCGCACGAGCCCCGCGCCGACGACCCGGTGGGTCATGGCGCCCATACCGGAGCCCCCTGCATGACCGCCGCAGTCCACGTCCTCACCCACCCGCTGGTGCAGCACAAGCTCACGCTGCTGCGCCGCAAGGACCTCAGCACCAGCAGCTTCCGCCGCCTGATGCACGAGATCAGCATGCTGATGGCCTACGAGGTCACGCGCGACATGCCGACGCAGCTGATCGAGATCGAGACGCCGCTGGAAACCATGCGCTCGCCGGTGATCGACGGCAAGAAGACGGTGTTCGTGGTCATCATGCGCGCCGGCAGCGGCTTCCTGGACGGCATGCTCGAGGTCGTGCCGGGCGCGCGCGTGGGCCACGTCGGCCTGTACCGCGACCCCCGGACGCTGGTTGCGGTGGAGTACTACTTCAAGATGCCGCACGGCATGCCCGAGCGCGACGCCATCGTGCTCGACCCCATGCTGGCCACCGGCAATTCGGCGGTGGCGGCGGTGGAGCGGCTGAAGGCGACGCGGCCGCGCTCGATCCGCCTGGTGTGCCTGCTGGCCGCGCCCGAGGGCCTGCGCCACTTCCACGCCCACCATCCGGACGTGCCGGTGTACACCGCCGCCGTCGACCGCCAGCTCGACGAGCACGGCTACATCGTGCCGGGGCTGGGGGATGCGGGGGACCGCTTGTTCGGCACCAAGTAGCGCGCCGAACACGTCAGCGACTGTTTGCGCGCCGGCATGGGTTCGCCCTGGTGAATCCTTGCTGACCTCCATCCACACGAACCGTTGCAGTCATGCAACTCGATATCAGACCTGCGCGCCGTCGCGCAATTCGATGCGGCGGTCCATCGCGGCGGCGATCTGGGGGTTGTGCGTGGCCACCAGCAGCAAGGCCCGCTGGCTGCGGGCATGGTGCACCAGCAAGGCCATCACCCGCTCGCCGTTGACGCTGTCCAGGTTGCCGGTGGGTTCGTCGGCCAGCACCAGCGCCGGCCGGTTGACCAGGGCACGCGCCACCGCCGCACGCTGGCGCTCGCCGCCGGAGACATGGGTGGGCAGGAAGCCGGCGCGCGAGCCCAGGTCCATCCGTGCCAGCAACTCGGCGGCGCGGTCGCGGCGCTCGGCGCGCGGCACGCCCAATGCCACCATGGGCGCTTCCACGTTCTCCTGCAGCGTCATCGTCGGCACCATGTGATGGAACTGGAACACGAAGCCGATCTGCCGGGCGCGGAACTCGGGGCCTCGGCGCACCGTCGCAAGGTCGATGCCCGCCACCTCGATGCGCCCGCGATCGGGCCGGTCCAGCAAGCCGATGAGCGACAGCAGCGTGCTCTTGCCGCAGCCCGAAGGCCCGATCAGTGCCACGGTCTGGCCCTGTTCGGCGCTGAAGCTGACATCGTGCAGCGCGCGCACGCCGCCGCGGTCGTAGTCACGACCGAGGCCGCTGATTCGCAGCAGCGCCGATTCACTCATGGCGCAGCGCCGACAGCGGCTGCATGCGCCACAGCACCACCGCCGGCCAGGCCAGCGAGAGCAGCGCGATGACGAGCGTGAGCACGAAGGACAGCGCCACCAGCGTCGGCGACAGCGCCACCGGGATCCAACCGAAGCCCACCGACTCCATGCCGTTGACGGTGTGCAGCAGCGCCAGCCCGAAGGCATTGCCCAATGCCGCGCCGACCAGGCACAGCAACACGCTCTCGGCCAGCAGCATGCGCAGCACCAGCCAGGGCGTCCACCCCATGGCCATCAGGATGCCGATCTCGCGCGTGCGCTCGGCCAGCGCCATCAGCAAGGTGTTGGTGACCACCAGCACGGTGCCCACCAAGGCCACCACCGCGATGGTGCCGACGAAAGCGTCGACGACGCGGAACAGCCGCAGCGCGCCGGCAAATTCGGTGGCCGGGATGGCGCGCAGCACGGGGTGCCTGCGCTGCACGTCGGCGATGGTGCGTGCGGTGTCGGCGCGGTCGCCGGTGCGCAGCAAGGCCAGCGTGTACTGACCCTCGCTGCCATCGGGGGCGAACAGCCCTTGCGCCTGTTCGATGCCGACCATCACGCCGCCGTCGAACATGCGGCTGCCGGTGCGGAACAGGCCACTGACGAGGTAGCTCTTGTCACCCAGCGTGACCCGCGCCCCAGGCAGCAAGCCCAGGCGCTGGGCTCCGAGTTCACCCAGCAGTGCCTCGTCGGCAGCCGCCATCGGGCGTCCGGCGACCAGCGCCATGCGCTGGGCGAACGCCGGTTCCACACCCATCACCAGCGCATAGGGGTTCCACTTCTCGTTGAGGGTGCCGATGACCATCGGCGCCACCGCGCTGCCGAAGTCCTGCACCAGCGCCTGCATCTGCGCGGCCGTGATCTTCGACGAGAACGGCGAAGGCGCGCGACGCTCGTGCACGACGACGTCGAAGTGGTAGGTGTCGATGGCACCGGTGATCTGCTGCCGCAGATCGGCCGTGATGGCGCTGACGGCGGCAAAGAGCGCCACCCCGGCAGCGATGCCGAGCACCGTCATCAGCGCACGCAAGGGCGCACGAAGCACGTTGCGCAGGAAGATCATTCCGGCGCCCCGGCCTCGTGCGCCTGGGGCCTCAATGCGTGCAAACCGGCACCGAGGTCACCGGCACGCCGTTGACGGTGAGCGTGGCCTGCATGGTCGATCCCGGCACCAGCGTGGCCACCGCGTTGGAGCCGTTGGCGCCCGTGAAGGTGAAGACGCCGGAAACAGTGTCGCCATCGGCATTCAGCACCACCGGCTGCGTCGTCGCGATCTCGAAGTAGCTGCCGTTGCTGCGGTAGCCGCGGCCGCTGAAGGTCATCTCGGTGTTGCCTGCGGGCGTCTCGTGCTGCTTGAGCAGGTAGTTGCTCTCACGGTAGGTCTTGCCCGTGGTGTTGTTCTTGACGGTCAAGTCGGTCAGCGACATCACGTTCGGGCTGGCCGCCGTGGGTGTACCACCGGGGACACCGACCACCGTCTTGAAGCCGGTGAAGTTCAAGGTCTGCGAACTCACCGACGCACCGGTCGAACTCTGCACGGCGACCGTCAACGGCCTGGACGCGTCAGCCACCAGTTGGGTCGTGATGGGGCCGCTGGCCGTGGGCGTGGCCGTGTTGACGAAGGCGATGGCGCCGTCGACGGACTGGCGCTCGCCCGTCGAGCTGTCGAGGCTGCAGTAGTTGTCGAAGGACAGCGTGGCCGTCGTCACGCCATTGACGTGGGAGTAGTCGCGGTAGCCGAAGCGGCCGCCGCAATCACCCAGTTGGTCAGCCGGCGGCGTGCTGCCCAGCGCCAGCCGGGTCTTGGTGAACGGGGGCGCCGATCGTGCGCCCGGGCCCATGGCGCCCCGCAAGGCCTGGGCCACGGCAAGCTTGCGCTCGATACGCATGGCACCGGTGGCCTCCTTGCAGATGCCCACGATGCCGCCGAAATCGTTGATGGCACTGGTGACGCCTGCGGTGTCGATCGTGGCTGCGCTCGCCTGGGGCTCGTCTGACCCGCCGCCGCCGCCACCACACGAACTCGCCAAAGCTACCGCGCCGGCAACCACGGCGACCGTGCCGAGAACCGTCAAAGGACTGGGAGTCTTGTACGTCTTCATGATGCAACTCACTGGTAGTGAGCCTCAATGCTGGACCATCCATTTCCAGCTTCATTGAGGACTGTCAAAATGGCCTCGAAAAGTGGCCGCGACAGGCGCCCGGGCGAGGCCTGCGACACGCAGAATCGCGTCCTGCGCCGGCCAGCCCGCCCGCCGGAAGCGGCCTGCCCGAGGCGCCGAATCAGCGCCGGGCGTAGGGGTCGGGCCAGCCCAGCGCCAGCAGGATCTTGCTTTCCTGCGCTTGCATCACCGTCGCCGCGTCGTCGTCTTCGTGCTCGTGGCCCTGTGCGTGCAGCGTGCCGTGCACGAGCAGGTGGGCATAGTGGGCCTCGACCGCGATGCCCTGCTCGCGGGCCTCGGCCTCGACCACCGGTGCGCACAGGACGAGGTCGGCCACCACCGTCGGCGCGTGCTCGTAGTCGAAGGTCAGCACGTTGGTGGCGTCGTCCTTGCCGCGGTAGTCCCGGTTGAGCGCGCGGCCTTCCTCGGCGTCCACGATGCGCACCGCGATCTGCGCCGGCGCCGACAGCGCCGCGCGCACCCAGCGGGCCACGCGATGCCGCGGCAGCAGCGCGCGATGG
>JACZKT010000523.1 GCA_014859905.1 Rubrivivax sp. | reverse complement strand
CTCTTGGTCGGGGCGCTGGCGGCCGGCGTCGCCGCGCTGGCGCTGCGACCCGGGCTCGAAGGGCTGCTGGTCGCGTCGCTGTGCCATGCGCTGGCCTGGGGTCTGGCGTGGCGGCTGGCGCTCGCGGCGACAGGACCCACGGCGTTGATGGTCGTGCACGCGATGCTCGGCAGCATTGCGCTGGCCGGTGCAATCGTCGGCGCAGCCCGCATCGTGAAATCCGCACCGGAAATCCCGCGATGAACAGCATGGACGTCGAAGTCATCCGCACCGCGATGGACTGGATGAACCGCGGCCACCGCGTCGTGCTCGGCACGGTGGTTCGCACCTGGGGCAGTTCGCCGCGCCCGCCGGGCTCGCTGATGATCATCCGCGACGACGGCCAGGTGGCGGGTTCGCTGTCTGGCGGCTGCATCGAGGACGACCTCATCCAGCGTGTGGCGCGCGGTGAGCTCGCATTGCGCCTGCCGCAAGTCACGAGCTACGGCGCCGCGGCCGAAGAGGTACAGCGTTTCGGCCTGCCCTGTGGCGGCACGAGCCGCGTCGGCGCAGCTTGACCGTCCCCGGCCACGCGCCCGATGAGACCCAGGGTCAAGCCGCGGTGAATGTTCCTCGTCTAGCGGGGTGAAAGACACCCGCTTGTCGGCAGCGCCTCGAATCACGACCATACGGGGCGTTTGCAGCGTCAAGGGCGACGCGGCAGAGAGGGGTCTCGGTTCTGACTTCGCCGCGCCTCGACAAGGGAGACGAACATGAACCTGGGTCTGCAGGCCTTGCTGGCGTTCACGCCGATCGCCCTCTCGGGCATCCTGCTGGTGGGGCTGGCCTGGCCGGCCAAACGGGCGATGCCACTGGTCTACGTGGTCACCGCGATCATCGCGCTGTTCGCCTGGGGCGTGAGCTTCAACCGCGTCGCCGCGGCCACCCTCGAAGGACTGATCATCACGGTGCAGGTGCTGTGGATCATCTTCGGGGCCTTGTTGCTGCTGAACACGCTCAAGCACTCCGGCGGCATCGCCAGCATCCGCAGCGGCTTTGCGCGCATCAGCCCCGACCGGCGCGTTCAGGTCATCCTGATCGCCTGGCTGTTCGGTTCGTTCATCGAAGGCGCATCGGGCTTCGGCACGCCGGCCGCGGTGGCCGCGCCGCTGATGGTGGCGGTGGGCTTCCCGGCGCTGGCGGCAGTGATGTTCGGCATGATGATCCAGTCCACCCCGGTGTCCTTCGGTGCCGTGGGTACGCCGCTGCTGGTGGGTGTGCAAGGCGGCCTGCAGCGTGAGGCCATGACCACGGCGCTGCAGGCCCAGGGCCAGGGCTGGCCCGACTTCTTCAACCTGGTGGTGAGCCAGGTGGCGATCGGCCATGCGATCTGCGGCACGCTGATTCCGGTGCTGCTGGTCGTCTTCATGACACGCTACTTCGGCCGCAACCGTTCGTGGACCGAAGGTCTGGCGATCCTGCCGTTCGCGCTGTTCTCCGCCTTCGCCTTCACCATTCCCTATGCGCTGGCCGGCGTCTTCCTGGGCCCGGAATTTCCTTCCTTGCTCGGTGGCTTGCTGGGGCTGGGCGTGGTGTCCTTCGCGGCGCGCGCCGGTTTCCTGGTGCCGCAAACGAGCTGGGACTTCGTCGACCCCAGGGAGTGGCCCGCCGAGTGGATGGGCACGATCGAGATGAAGCTCGACGAGATCGGCAGCCGCAAGATCCCGACGCTGCTGGCCTGGTTGCCGTACATGCTGCTGGCCCTGATCCTGGTGCTCAGCCGCACCATCCCGTCGTTCAAGGACATGCTCTCGTCGGCGGCCTTCAACGCCAGAGACATCCTCGGCGAAACCGGCATCAGCGGCGGCTTCCAGCCGCTGTACCTGCCCGGCGGCATCCTGATGTTCGTGTGCCTGGTGACGATCTTCCTGCACCGCATGCGGCTGGACGACTTCGCCAGGGCCGTGAAGGAATCCGGCGGCACGCTGGTCGGCGCCGGCTTCGTGCTGGTGTTCACCGTGCCGATGGTGCGCATCATGATCCAGTCGGGCGTGAACGCGAATGAACTGGCCAGCATGCCGATCTCGATGGCGCGCTGGGTGGCCGCCTCGGTGGGTGAGGTCTATCCCTTCTTCGCACCCACGGTGGGCGCGCTGGGCGCCTTCCTGGCGGGTTCCAACACCATTTCCAACCTCATGCTCAGCCAGTACCAGTACAGCGTCGCACAGGCCCTGGCCGTGAGCGGCGCCACCATGGTGGCGGCGCAGTCGATCGGTGCCGCCGCCGGCAACATGATCGCCATCCACAACGTGGTGGCGGCGTCGGCCACGGTGGGTGTGATGGGCCGTGAAGGGCTGACGCTGCGGCGCACCGTGATCCCCGCGATCTACTACGTGGTGCTGGCCGGTACGCTGACGATGGTCTCGATGTACGTGCTGAGGATTGGCGATCCATTGGTGGGCGTGGCCTTGAGGTGATGCGCCGGCACACGGCCCCCGGCCTGCGGCAAGGTGCTGCCGCCACCGGTCGGACCCTCCCTCATTGCCGTGTCCGGAGTGCGTTTTGCCTGAAACAATGCGGCACGGACCGCCTGTCACCAATCGCAAGTGGTACGGTCGCATGGGAGAACACATGTCCAGCATTCCGTCGCCAGGCACGACGCGGCCGCAGCGGGTCTATTTCTTCTCCACCTGTGTCGTCGACCTGATGGCGCCGCAGGCGGGCGTGGACGCCATCGCGCTGATCCAGGCCGCCGGCATCGAGGTGGAATTCCCGCCTGACCAGAGCTGCTGCGGCCAGCCCGCCTACACCAGCGGCTACACCGAGGAGGCGCGACGCGTGGCGCGGGCGCAGCTGGACTTGTTTGCGCAACCCTGGCCGATCGTCGTGCCCTCGGGTTCGTGCGCCGGGATGATGGCGCTCGAGTGGCCGAAGCTGTTTGCCGACGATGCCCGGCTCGCCGAGCCGGCGCGCCAGATCGCGCAACGGGTGGTCGAGTTCAGCGCCTTCGCCCGCGACGTGCTGAGACTGGCCGAACCGGCCCCGCCGAGCCAGGCCAGGCCGGTGAAGGTGGCGCTGCACACCTCCTGCGCGGCAAGGCGCGAAATGGGCACCCACCTGCCGAGCGAAGCGCTGCTGCGCGCCTTGCCTGGCGTCGAAGTGGTGGAGCCGGCCCGCGTCGCCGAATGCTGCGGCTTCGGCGGCACCTTCTCGGCGCGGCACCCCGCGATCTCGGGCGCCATGGTCAACGACAAGCTGGATGCCGTGCGCGACAGCGGTGCCGAGGTGCTGGTCAGCGCCGACTGCGGCTGCCTGCTCAACCTGCACCTGGCCGCCGACAAGCGCCGCGCCGCGGGCGACAAGCTGCCGCGCTGCGTGCATCTGGCCAGCTTCGTGCGCGAACGCCTGGGCGCGACCGACGCGGCGCAGCAGGTCACAGATTGACACCCCGTCCCGAGGCCGATGCCATGCAGATCCCCGACACCCGAGGCGCCCGCTCGGCCATCCTCGGTCGGCTGCGCGCCAGTGCGCCGAAGACGCCATTGCCGCTGCCCGACCTCCGCC
>JACZKT010000522.1 GCA_014859905.1 Rubrivivax sp. | reverse complement strand
CCCGAGCGCGCAGCACAACTGCGCCCAGCGGCGCTCGTCGAGCTGCGTGCGGCCGAAGCCGCTGCCGGAGCCGCCTGCCGCACAACGCGCAAGGACGAATTCGTCGCCTTCCTCGAATGCGGCATCCTGGCCCACGGCTTCCTGCGGCTGCGCTGCGGTGACTGCGGCCACGACAAGCTGGTCGCGTTCAGTTGCAGGCGGCGCAGCGATTGCCCGTCGTGCGGCGCCCGGCGCATGGTGCAGACAGCGGGCTACCTGGTGGACCGCATCATCCCCCCACGTGCCGGTGCGCCAGTGGGCGCTCCGTTCCACCGGCCGCCTCAGCGCGATCGGATGACCACCTTGTCCTTCGGGAAAACGATGGTCACCGAGCGGCCCGACGCCGGGTGCTTGAAGGTGAAACGCTGCCCGCCTTGCCAGGTGGCTTCGATGGCATCGCCTGGGCGCGTACCGGTCAGGCCATGGCGGCCCAGCACGGCGGCGTTGACCACCTGGCCGGTGACGGCCTGGCCGATCGGGAACGTCACCTGGCCGTCGGGCGCCTCGAAACCCACGCCGGTGTAGGGGCGGTTGTAGTCGTTTTCGACGTTGCAGTTGACGCCCGCCGGCGCCATCAGCAGGCCCGCGCACAGCAGGCCCAGCAGCAGTCTGAACAGCGAGGTCAAGGTCTGTCGTGTCGGTCGCGTCATGGGTTGCTCCATTGCATCGGCCGCCTCAGCGCGATCGGATGAGCACCTTGTCGTTCGGGAACACGATGGTCACCGAGCGGCCAGACGCCGGGTGTTTGAACGTGAAACGCTGCCCGCCTTGCCAGGTGGCTTCGATCGCATCGCCTGGGCGGGTGCCGGTCAGGCCATGGCGGCCCAGCACGCCGGGGCTGACCACCTGGCCGGTGACGGCCTGGCCGATCGGGAAAGTGACCTGGCCGCTGGGCGCCTCGAATCCCACGCCGGTGTACTGGCGGTCGTAGGAGTCATCGACGATGCAGTCGACGCCCACCGGCGCCACCAGCAGGCCCGCGCACAGCAGGCCCAGCAGCAGGATCGTCCGCCGCTTCAGCGGGGGTCGCAGCCGGTCACACGCCGCCGGGCTCATCGCTTGACCTTGGGCGCCGTGGCCACCGGCGTCAGGCGGATCCAGTCGAGCCCGGCGCCGTGGTTGGCCATCACCGTGGCCGGGTTGGTGCCCACCAGGCGGAGACCCAGCCGGTTGCTGCCGTCGTTGAGCTCGGCCTCGCCCAGGTTCACCGTGAACGGCGTGACGATGTCGTGCCCGGGGTTGCCGAACAGGTCCACCGGCGCGCCCAGCGGGGCGCCATTGACCAGGAACTGGTGGATGCCGTAGGTGCGGTAGCGCGCGACCTGCACGGTGATCGCGTAGCGGCCCTTGGCCATGGCCGGCAGCGCCAGCTCCAGCACATCGCCGGGCCGCGCCACGTCGTGCCACTGCAGCGAGCGGTCGCCGGTGAAGGCGCCATCTTCGGCAGAGCCGTCGGCGGCCAGCGTGGCCACCGTGGCATCGCCCGAGGTGCAGCGCAGCACCTCCAGCGTGTCGGCTTCCAGGCGCTGGGCGGTCTGGGCCACCGCGGCCCCGGCCAAAGCCAGGGCCAGGGCCAGGGCCAGCATCCCGACCCGGGTGCGCCATCGTGTGAGTCGCATGGCAGAACCCCCTTCAGCGCTTCTTGCTGGTGATCCGGGCGACCTGCTGGACGTACTCTTCCTCGGTGATCGTGCCGTCCTTGTTCACGTCCCAGAACCCGCACTTCTGCTGGGCCATCTGCGCGGTCTTGAAGATGGGCGTGCACTCGGCCATCGACAGCTTGCCGTCCTTGTTCTTGTCGGCCTCGGCCAGCAGCATCCGGTAGGCCTGGCGCACGTTGGCCTCGGGTGGCCCGGCCATTGCGCCCGGCGCGGCCGCACCCAGCAAAAGGACAACACCCATCCACACCATCATCCCTGTGCGCATGACAACTCTCCTGGCGTGTTCGCCAATCGATCCGGGCATGGGCTGACCCATGAAGAAAAGGTGCGCGTACCGTGCACGCTTGGTTTGTCCGGCCGCCATGCCGTTGCGGCCGCCGGATGCCGGCGCCCGGTTCGAACTGGGCGGTGCGGCGGTTCGGCAGCTTGCCAGGGCCGGCGCCGGTGCGACTGCTGCGTATGGCCCGTCAGCGTTTGCACAGGAGTCGGTGGCACAGTGGTGCGCCGGGGCAGGGCGGGCGCACGTGATCCGCGGCAGGGCAGCGAGACCTATCCGGCGCTGTTGCATGGCGGCTCCACGGCCCTCCACAGCTGGCGCCTTGTCGGCTCGGCACCCGGCGGCAGCGGTTCGCATGCGGACATCGGAACATCTCCCGACGAGCTGTGACCCGTCGGGCTCAGTCTGATGCGGCGGCAGATCGCGCCGATTGACTGCGCTCAATCGACGGTCGGCCACGGGCTCGGCATTGGCCTGTCGACGCAACAGCAGGACATGGCTTCAAGCGTCGCTGCCAGCGGCTGGCGGCGCCACCGAAACTGCCGCCAATTCAGGGGCGTTTGCGTGTGGCGGCCGCTGGCGCGGGATTGACCGATTTGGGC
>JACZKT010000521.1 GCA_014859905.1 Rubrivivax sp. | reverse complement strand
CGCCAGCAGGTGGCGCTGGCCGACGACGTCGTCCAGCGTCTGCGGTCGCAGACGCTCGGCCAGCGGCGCGCCGGGCGGTGCGGCGGGCGCTTCGTCGGCGAACAGCGTGTCCTGGGCGCGCATCGGCGCATTGTCGCAGCGCGCCGCCGGCCGCTGCGTCGCGTCTACTGCTCTATCACATCGGCCCCCGCCGGCGGCACGAAGCGGAAGCGATCGGCGACGATCGGCGTGTTGGGCTGGTACTGGCTGAACTGCAGCAGCGAGAGCTGGCCGAAGCTGTCGGTCACCTCCACCGCCGCCAGTTCCTTGCCGCGAAAGCCCACGCGCATCGACTGGAAGGGCCCGTCCTTGGCCTTGGGCGTGGCCAGCGCCCAGTCCAGGCCGTCGCGCGCCGGCAGCGGTGCGAGCACGAACTCGGCGTCCAGCGAGCCACCGGCCAGCAGCGCCGCCGGCGTGGCGCCCAGCGCCTGCGCGATGCGGCGCGAACTGGCCTGGTTGAGGTCGGCGTCGAAGATCCAGACCTTCTGCCCGTCGGCCACGATGAGCTGCTCGAAAGGCTTCGTATAGGCAAAGCGGAAGCGGTTCGGCCGCGCGAATTCGAACTGCCCGCTGGACGTCTTCCTGCGCGCGCCATCGGTGGATGTCACCGTCTGCGTGAATGCCGCCTGACCGCTCTTCACATCGCGCACGAATTCGCGCAGCGTGTCGACGGCGTCCGCACGCGCGGCAAAGGCCGCCGCGGCGAGCAGAAGTGAAATCCACAGGTGCTTCGTCATTCGTCTCTTTTCGGGATCAGGATGTCGCGGTTGCCCGCGTGCCCCATCGCCGACACCAGGCCAGACTGCTCCATCTGCTCGAGCAGCCGCGCGGCGCGGTTGTAGCCGATGCGCAGGTGGCGCTGCACGAGCGAGATCGACGCCCGCTTGTGCTGCAGCACGATGGCCACCGCCTGGTCGTACATCGGGTCGCTCTCGCCGTTCTGGCCGCCACCGGCCGCGCCGGGGCCGCCCTCGCCGCCCGCACCGTCGCCGTCGAGCACGCCGCCTTCCAGGATGCCTTCGATGTAATTGGGTTCGCCCTGTGTCTTCAGATACTCCACAACGCGGTGCACCTCGTCGTCGCTGACAAAGGCGCCGTGCACCCGCACCGGCAGTCCGCCGCCGGGCGTGAGGTAGAGCATGTCGCCCTGGCCGAGCAGCGCCTCGGCGCCCATCTGGTCCAGGATCGTGCGGCTGTCGATCTTGCTGCTGACCTGGAAGCTCAGGCGTGTCGGGATGTTGGCCTTGATGAGGCCGGTGATGACGTCCACGCTCGGCCGCTGCGTGGCCAGGATGAGGTGGATGCCGGAGGCGCGCGCCTTCTGCGCCAGGCGGGCGATGAGCTCCTCGATCTTCTTGCCCACGACCATCATCAGGTCGGCGAGCTCGTCGATCACGACCACGATGTGCGGCAGCCGCTGCAACGGTTCGGGGGCTTCGGGGGTCAGGCTGAAGGGGTTGCCGATCTTCTCGCCGCGTTCGAGGCCTTCAGCGATCTTCTTGTTGTAGCCGGCGAGGTTGCGCACGCCCATCTTGCTGAGCAGCTTGTAGCGGCGCTCCATCTCGCCGACGCACCAGTTCAGCGCGTTGGCGGCCTGCTTCATGTCGGTGACCACCGGCGCCAGCAGGTGCGGGATGCCCTCATAGACGCTGAGCTCGAGCATCTTGGGGTCGATCAGGATCAGCCGCACGTCGCGCGCCTCGGCCTTGTAGAGCAGGCTCAGGATCATGGCGTTGATGCCCACGCTCTTGCCCGAACCGGTGGTGCCGGCGACCAGGCAGTGCGGCATCCTGGCGAGGTCGGCGACGATGGGGTTGCCGATGATGTCCTTGCCCAGGCCCATGGTCAGCATCGACGCCGAGGCGTTGTAGACCTCGGAGCCCAGGATCTCCGACAGCCGGATCATCTGCCGCCGCGCGTTGGGCAGCTCCAGCGCCATGGTGTTCTTGCCCGGGAGCACCTCCACCACGCGGATGCTGACGAGCGACAGCGAACGCGCCAGGTCGCGCGCCAGGCCGACGACCTGCGCCCCCTTCACGCCGGTGGCCGGCTCGATCTCGTAGCGCGTGATCACCGGGCCCGGCGACGCTGCCACCACGCGCACCTCGACGCCGAAGTCCTTGAGCTTCTTCTCGATCAGCCGCGACGTCATCTCCAGCGATTCCGGCGGCACGCCTTCCTGGCGGCCGGCGGCGGCGTCGAGCAGGTCGACCTGCGGCAGTTTGGTGTCGACGAGTTCGGCGAACAGCGGCTTCTGGCGTTCCTTGGCCACGCGCAGCGACTTGGGAATCTCGGCCACCGGCGGCGCGATGACCAGCGGCACGTGCTCATCGACCTCGTGGCGCTGGACCCCGACGATCTCTTCGCGTTCACGCGCCGCGAGTTCGCCCAGGCGCAGGTCTTCCTCCAATTCACGGCGGCCGGCACGGCTGCGGCGCAGGGCATCGACTCTTTCGCCGATGAACTCGGCCACCCGCAGCCACGAAAAACGCAGGGCCATCGCCATGCCGGCAAGGCCGAACACGATCCACAACACACCCGAGCCGGCGAAACCCAGCCAGCGCATCGACAGCGGGCCGAGCGTCACGCCGAGCACGCCACCGGCATGACCGGGCAGCAGCGCTTCCCAGCGGTACAGACGCGTCCATTCGAGCGCGCAACTGGCCGCCAGCAGCAAGGCCACGCCGAGCCAGAACACCCAGCGCGGCGCATGGGCCTCGCCCGCTTCGCCGCGCAGGGCCACGGCCAACGCCGACAGCCAGGCGCGCAGCGTCACCGGCACCAGCCACCAGGCCGAAAAGCCAAACAGGAAGAGCGCGATGTCGGACACGCGCGCACCCATGACGCCGACGACGTTGCGCAAGGGCTCGCCGGTGCCGGAGGTCGTGAAAGCGGTGTCACGCGCGTCATGGGTTGCCATCGCCAGCGCGAACAGCAACCAGGCCAAAGCGCCCGACAACAACAGCAGTTGCTGGCGCCAGCGCGGGCCGGCGCCAGCCATCGGCGTGGCGACGACCGTGCTGCCGTCAGCCTGCAGGGAATCGAGGGGAAAACTCATGCCCGACATTGTGGCCGATCAGGGTTTTCAGGCCGCGCGCCGAGCCCTTGCAGGTCCCGCGCCGCAGGAGGACACGGGCTCAGAGACCGAGAGTCGCTTGAAACGCTCCCTCTCCCTCTGGGAGAGGGAGCAAATACGTATGTGGCCGAAAAGCTCTCAGGCTCTGTCGCTGTGCAGGCGTTCCTTGATGACCACCGAACCATTGTCCTGCGTCTCGATGACGCCGCGCTCTTCCAGGTCCTTCATGACACGGCTGACCATCTCGCGCGAGGCGCCCACCACCTTGGCCATGTCCTGGCGGCTGACCTTGTGGCGGATGATCTTGGTGCCGTCGATCTCTTCGGCCATGTCCAGCAGCGTGCGCGCGACGCGGCCGTAGACGTCCAGCAGCGCCAACGACTCGATCTGCCGGTCGGCGTTGCGCAGCCGGCGCACCAGGCCGCGCATGATGCCGTAGGACAGCGTGCTGTTCTCGGGCAGGCAGCGCGCGAAGTCGGCGCGTGCCAGCACCAGCATGTCGGTCTGGATCTCGGCGCGTACGGTGGCCGAATGCGGCTCGTTGTCGATGAGGCTCATCTCGCCGACGTAGTCGCCCGACTCGAGCACCGCCAGGATGACCTCGCGGCCGCGTGAGTCCGCGGTGAGAACGCGGGCGCGGCCGTTGAGAAGGATGAACAGGGCGTTGCTCTTGCGGCCCTGCTCCACCACCAGCTCGCCGCGACGGAAGCGCCGCTTGACGACGCTGTCGGCGATGGCCTGCGCCTGGTCGGCGGTGAGCATGGAAAAAAGCGGCACGCGCCGGATCAGGTCCAGGTTCGACAGCATCGACATCGACAGGCTCCTCTTGTTGTGTCCCGGTTCGATCCAGGCCCCAGATCACGCCCGGTCTGCAAGAATCGGGTTATTGTGCCCATAGCAGGGCTTGCGACCACCGGGTCCAGCCCCGATGTACTTTCAGGTCGTTGGTTGGATCCGACGCCGGTTCGACACCAGAGCAGACACCATGCCCCCCCCGCCCCACACGCCCGTGTCCTCATCCTCGGCTCCGGGCCCGCCGGCTACACCGCTGCGCTGTATGCCGCGCGTGCCAACCTCGAGCCCATGCTCATCACCGGCATCGCGCAAGGCGGGCAGCTGATGACGACCACCGAGGTCGACAACTGGCCGGCCGACGTGGCCGGTGTGCAGGGCCCCGACCTGATGCAGCGTTTCCTGCAGCACGCCGAGCGTTTCAACACCAAGATCGTGTTCGACCACATCCACAAGGTCGACTTCAGCCGCCGGCCCTTCGCCCTCGAGGGCGACTCGGGGCCCTACACCTGCGACACGCTGGTCATCGCCACCGGCGCCAGCGCCAAGTACCTGGGGCTGCCCAGCGAGGTGGCGTTCATGGGCAAGGGCGTCAGCGGCTGCGCCACTTGCGACGGTTTCTTCTACCGCGGCGATGTCGTCTGCGTCGTCGGCGGCGGCAACACCGCGGTCGAAGAAGCGCTGTACCTGTCCAACATCGCCAGCAAGGTGCACCTGGTGCACCGCCGCGACAAGTTCCGCGCCGAGGCGATCATGGTCGACAAGGTCATGTCCAAGGTCGAGGCCGGCAAGATCGAACTGCACCTGTGGCACACGCTGGACGAAGTGCTGGGCGACGACACCGGCGTCACCGGGGTGCGCCTGCGCCACAAGGATGGCGCGACCAAGGACATCGCCCTCAAGGGCTGCTTCATCGCCATCGGGCACCAACCCAACACCGACATCTTCAAGGGGCAGCTGGAGATGAAGGACGGCTATGTCATCACCCGCACGGGGCAGGACGGCCTGGCCACGATGACCAGCGTGCCGGGCGTGTTCGCCGCCGGCGACGTGCAGGACCATGTCTACCGCCAGGCCATCACCAGCGCCGGCACGGGCTGCATGGCGGCACTCGACGCCCAGCGCTTCCTCGAGCAGCAAGGCGCTTGAGGCCACGGAATCGGGCTATACTTTGCGGCTTTGCTGCGGCCAGGCTTTCGGCTGGCGCGCGAGTGAACCCAACTTTCACCTGGAGAAGCGTCATGGCACGCGTCTGTCAAGTCACCGGCAAGGGCCCCATGGTGGGCAACAACGTCTCGCACGCCAACAACAAGACCAAGCGTCGCTTCCTGCCGAATCTGCAGTACCGCCGTTTCTGGATCGAGAGCGAGAACCGCTGGCTGCGCCTGCGCGTGAGCAACGCCGCGCTGCGCCTGATCGACAAGAAGGGCATCGACGTGATCGTGGCCGATCTGCGTGCCCGCCACGCCCTGTAGCACACTGAGGAGAACACCATGGCCAGCAAAGGCGGACGCGAGAAGATCAAGCTGGAGTCCACGGCGGGCACCGGCCATTTCTACACCACGAACAAGAACAAGAAGACGACGCCCGAGAAGCTCGAATTCCTGAAGTTCGACCCCAAGGCACGCAAGCACGTCCTGTACAAGGAAGTGAAGCTGAGGTAAGGGCCTCGGCCCCCTGCAGCGACAAGACCCGCCAGCGGCGGGTTTTTTCATGTCTGCCGCCCGGACGCTCGGCGCGCGCAGCAGAAAGGGGCCCCGCGGGGCCCCTTCGTGTCTGCAGCGAAGCCGCAGCCGCTTCAGCGCACGACCGCGATCTGCTCGCGGTTGCCACCCTTGTAGGTGTACAGCGTGAGCGCGCCGTTCTTGATGTCGCCCTTGCCGTCGAAACCGATGGAGCCCGTCACGCCCTTGTAGCCATCGGTCTTGGCCAGCACCGGCAGGTACTTGGCGGGATCGGCGGAGCCGGCCTTGACCATGGCTGCCACCATCACGTTGACGGCGTCGTAGACGTACGGCGCGTACAACTGCACGTCGGTGTTGAACTTCTTCTTGAAGGCGACCTTGAAGTCGTCCATCGACTTCTTGCCCGCACCTTCCACACCACCGGCCTCGGCGCAGACGACCTGGCCGTCGGCCATCGTGCCCGCCGCCAGCTTGGGCAGTTCACCGGTGCAGATGCCGTCGCCGCCCATGAACTTGGCACTGATGCCGAGTTGCTTCATCTGCCGCATCATCGGGCCGGCCACGGCATCCATGCCGCCGAAAAAGATGACGTCCGGGCTCTTCGCCTTCAGGCTGGTCAGGATGGCGGTGAAGTCGGTGGCCTTGTCGCTCGTGAATTCGCGGCCCACGGCCTTGCCGCCTGCGGCCTTGACGGCCTTCTCGAACTCGTCGGCGACGCCCTGGCCGTAGGCCGTGCGGTCGTCGATGACGGCGATGCTCTTGCCCTTGACCTGTTGCACGGCGTACTTGCCGAGCGTGCCACCGAGGTGCACGTCATCGGCGACGACGCGGAAGGCTGTCTTGTAGCCGTTGCGCGTGTACTTCGGGTTGGTCGCCGAGGGGCTGATCTGCGGCACGCCGGCGTCGCTGTAGATCTTGGACGCGGGGATCGTGGTGCCTGAATTCAGGTGGCCGACGACGCCGTTGACCTTGCTGTCGACCAGCTTCTGCGCCGCTGCCGTGCCCTGCTTCGGGTCGGCGCCGTCGTCTTCAGCGAGCAGCTCGAACTTGGCTTTCTTGCCGCCGATCGTCACGCCCTTGGCGTTGAGCTCGTCGATGGCCATGCGGGCGCCCATCTCGTTGTCCTTGCCCAGGTGCGCGATGCTGCCGCTGGTGGGGCCGACGTGCCCGATCTTGACGACCAGGTCCTGCGCATAGACCGCGCCACCGATGAGCAGTGCCGCGGCACCGACGATCGCGTTCAACTTGACTTTCATGCAATCACCTCCTGAAGGGAATGTTGTCGACGAAGACAGTCACGAGAGCAAACCAAGCGCGGGACGATACCCGAAATGCCGACTCCGCCCAAGAGGAGTTGCCGCAGGGCAGGCGGGTCGTCGCGCGCCGAGTCCCCACAACGCGCGGCAGCCGCCAACGGACGACAGGGCCGGCCGACGGTGGCCAGCGCTCAGTCGGCGGCGGCACCGCTGCGGTGGTGCAC
>JACZKT010000520.1 GCA_014859905.1 Rubrivivax sp. | reverse complement strand
ACCGCACCCAGTCCCGCGGCCAGGCACAGCAGCAGCAGACGCAGGCGCAGCGCAGTCTCGAGCAGGAAGTGCAGACGATTGGACATGGGTCGAATCTAGCTCACATCGCGTTGCATTTCAGTGATGCAGTCATCGACTGGCCCGCACTCGCACGGTGCGCGGCGCAGACCGCCGCGGCTGGCGTCGTCGAGGAAGGGTTCTCGTGGGCCACGGCGTGACAATACGCTTCCTGACGTGCCCGGCTCCGTGGGAGCCCTCCCTGCCATGCCGATTGCCACTCCGCCTCTGCAGCCTTCGAACGACAAGAAGCTGCTGCGCCGCCAGTTGCAGGCCGAGCGCCAGAGCCTGATCGACCGCCACCAGCGCGCGATGCACCTGCAGGAGGTACTGCGCGTGTGGCTGGTGGCGCGGCAGGACCGGGCCATCGGCGCCTACTGGCCGATCAAGGGCGAATTCGACGCCCTGCCGGCGCTGTACCGCTGGGGCGAGGCCGACCCGCGGCGGCGCATCGGCCTGCCGGTGATCGACAAGCTCACCAAGCGGCTGGGCTTCCGCGTCTGGACCCCAGGCTGCGAGATGGAGGAGGACGCCTACGGCATCCCCAAGCCCAAGGACACGCCGGCGTTCGAGCCCACCCTGCTGTTGGTGCCCTGCGTCGGCTACGGCCCCAGGGGCGTGCGGCTGGGCTACGGCGGCGGCTTCTACGACCGCACGCTGGCCACGCTGGAGCCCCGCCCGTACACGGCGGGGCTGGCCTACTCGCACGGCTTCGTGCCCTGGCTGAAAGCCGAGCCCCACGACGTGCCGCTGGACGCCGTGCTCACCGACGAAGGCCTGGCCTGGCAGGCCGCGCCCTGATCAGTCCGCCGCGGCCGCCAGCCGGCGGCAGATCTCGAGCCCGAGCGCACTCTGGTTGAGCGTGTAGAAGTGGATGCCCGGCGCGCCGCCGGCGATCAGCCGCTCGCACAGGCGGGTCACGACGTCGATGCCGAAGGCGCGGATCGACGCCGTGTCGTCCATGTAGCCTTCCATCTTCAACGCCACCCAGCGCGGGATCTCGATGCCGTCGCGGGCCGCGAACTGCGCGATCCGGGCGTAGTTGTGGATCGGCATGATGCCCGGCACGATGGGCACCGTGACGCCCAGCGCACGCACCTCGTCGACGAAGTGGAAGTAGGCGTCGGGGTTGTAGAAGAACTGTGTGATCGCCGAGTCCGCGCCGGCCTTGACCTTGGCCGCGAAGTGCTCCAGGTCGCGCCGCGCATAACGCTGCTGCGGGTGGTATTCGGGGTAGGCGGCGACCTCGATGAACCAGTCGGCGCCCTGCGTGCGGCGGATGAACGCGACCAGCTCGCTGGCATAGCGGAACTCGCCCGCAGTGGCGGTGCCGCTGGGCAGGTCGCCGCGCAGCGCGACCAGACGGCGGATGCCCTGGGCGCGGTAGGTGGCCAGGATCTCGGCGATGCCGGTTTCGGTGCTGCCCACGCACGACAGGTGCGGCACCGCCTCGTAGCCCATGGCGGCGATGTCGCGCACCGTGGCCAGCGTCTTTTCCCGCGTGCTGCCGCCGGCGCCGTAGGTAACGCTGAAGAACTCCGGGTTCACCGTGGCGAGTTCGCGCACCACGGTCTTGAGCTTTTCGCTGCCGACGGGGGTGTTGGGGGGGAAGAACTCGAAGCTGAGGGGGACGCGGATGATGTTGCCAGCGCTCACGGCGCCTCCTGGAGTGCGATCGATCGGGTGGTGAGAGTCCTGCCGCCGACGCCTCCTGGGCCGGTGACAGGTGCATTCCAAGGCGCCTGGATCATGGCAGCGAAGCCAGATGCAGTCGGGCAGCGGTGCCAAGCTTCTGGTCGTACGTGGCCAGCGGAGCCTTGAGCTCGGCCGCCAGCCACAGGTAGGCCGCGTCGTAGGCGCTGAGCCCGTAACGCTGCGCCAGCGCCACTTGCGCGGCGATGTCGACGCGATGCAGGGCAATGGCCTGTGCGGCATAGTCGGCCAGCGCCAACTCAACGGACTCCAGCGGCCAGTTCTGGCGTTGCTTCTTGACGGCCACGTTGGCGATCTCGTGGTCAAGCAGGGTCGGGGCGTGCAGGGCCCTGCCTGCCAATTGGCCGAGTGCCTCGTCGCGCATCGGCTCTTCGAACAAGACGGCGCTGAGTACGCTGCAATCAACAACCAACGGCGGGCTGACGAGATACGCCCCGGGCGGTTCGGCGACGATGAGCGGCTGAAGCCAGGGCACGTTTCCGCCGACGAGTGTCAACGCGAATCCCGGTCTGCGCGGATGATGTCCACCGCCAGCGGCCCCGTCGTGATGGGGGCGGGAAATCGCCGCCTGTGCTCTGCCGCAATCTCTTCAATGGACTTGCCTTCGCGCACTTTCGGCTCAGGCGGGAACCGCTGCGATCGCGCCCGCATTTCCGAATCCTCGCTCGCTGCGTGTTCGATGATGGCCATGAGCTCACCTTGCAGCGACCGGTGGTTGCGCGCCGCCCGCCGGCGCAGCCGCTCGGCCAGTGCCTCGGGCACGTCCTTGATCGACAGGCTGACACCCATCACCGCCTCCACAATGGAACCATGGCGCCATTCTGGCGCCATGATCGATGCCTGGCAAGTCGCGGCGCGGTGGCCTGCGGTCTCAATAGCGGTAGCTGTCCGCCTTGTACGGCCCCTGCTTGGGCACGCCGATGTAGGCCGCCTGCTCGTCGGTGAGCTCGCTGAGCATGGCGCCGACCTTCTTCAGGTGCAGCCGCGCCACCTTCTCGTCCAGGTGCTTGGGCAGCACGTAGACCTTGCCCTGCTCGTAGAAGTCGCTGTGCGTGAACAACTCCATCTGCGCGATGGTCTGGTTGGCGAAGCTCGAGCTCATCACGAAGCTCGGGTGGCCGGTGCCGCAGCCCAGATTCACCAGCCGCCCCTTGGCGAGCAGGATGATGCGCTTGCCGTCGGGGAAGATGACGTGGTCGACCTGCGGCTTGATCTCTTCCCAGGTGAGGTCGGCCAGGCCCGCGACGTCGATCTCGTTGTCGAAGTGGCCGATGTTGCAGACGATGGCCTGGTCCTTCATGGCCGCCATGTGCGAGCGCCGGATGACGTTCTTGTTGCCGGTGGCGGAGACGAAGATGTCGGCCTTGTCGGCGGCGTACTCCATGGTCACGACCTTGTAGCCTTCCATCGCCGCCTGCAGCGCGTTGATGGGGTCGATCTCGGTCACCCAGACCTGCGCCGACAGCGCCCGCAGCGCCTGTGCGCTGCCCTTGCCGACGTCGCCATAGCCGGCCACGCAGGCCACCTTGCCGGCGATCATGACGTCGGTGGCGCGCTTGATGGCGTCGACCAGGCTCTCGCGGCAGCCGTAGAGGTTGTCGAACTTGCTCTTCGTGACGCTGTCGTTGACGTTGATGGCGCGGAACAGCAGCGTGCCGGCGGCCGACATCTCCTTCAGCCGGTGCACACCGGTGGTCGTCTCTTCGGTGACGCCGATGATCTGCGCGCTCTTGCGGCTGTACCAGGTGGCGTCCTGCGCCAGCCTGGCCTTGATCGCCGCGTACAGGACCGCCTCTTCCTCGCTGCCGGGCCTGGCCAGCACCGACAGGTCCTTCTCGGCGCGCCGGCCCAGGTGCATCAGCAGCGTGGCGTCGCCGCCGTCGTCGAGGATCATGTTCGGGCCTTCGCCTTGCGCATCCTTGGCGCCGAACTCGAAGATGCGGTGCGTGTAGTCCCAGTAGTCCTGCAGCGTCTCGCCCTTGTAGGCGAACACCGGCGTGCCCTTGACGACCAGCGCCGCGGCGGCGTGGTCCTGCGTGCTGAAGATGTTGCAACTGGCCCAGCGCACCTGCGCTCCAAGCGCCTGCAGCGTTTCCACCAGCACGGCGGTCTGGATCGTCATGTGCAGGCTGCCGGTGATGCGGGCGCCCTTGAGCGGCTGCCGGGCAGTGAACTCTTCGCGGATCGCCATCAGGCCGGGCATCTCGGTCTCGGCGATCCTGATTTCCTTGCGGCCCCAGTCGGCCAGCGAGAGGTCGGCCACGGCGCTGTCGGGAAACTGCGCGGCGCTGGGCAGGGGTTTCAGTACGGCATTCATCGTCAGGCTCCAAACGGTTGAGGAACCTGCACGGGCACGCTGGGGAGGACAGGGACCACTCACCGACGAGACCACTCGTGCAGGTGAGCGCAGTTGCAGTGAAGTCTGAGCTGCGACGCGACCTTAGTACAGGTCGGGCGGCGCTGAAAGTTCACTCATCCGAGCCTGGCCTCAAGCGGGTGAGGTTGCAACGCTCCTCGGAAGAACGAAAGTATAGCCAGCCGGTGCCCGGCGTGCAGCGCGTGCCGGCCTCAGAGGTTGAGAGGCAATCCCATGCACCCGCGCAGGGGTGGCCAAGGGCCCTGAGCAAGGCGCAGCGCGCCGCCCGCACTGACGTGCGGGCAAGCGGTGCAACGCCGCGCAGGGCCCTTGGGTACCCCTGCCCTTCGGGT
>JACZKT010000053.1 GCA_014859905.1 Rubrivivax sp. | reverse complement strand
AGCGCAAAGCGGTAAAGATCTTCGATCTTGGTAAGTGGTTTCCTGATATTCTTTCATCTATCACTGCACGACCAAGAAAATCATGATTGATGGGCGAAAACGGCTGATCGACCTTGCCGCGCTGCGAAGGTAGGGCTAGAGCGACATCGACGGCCGCTGCGCCATCGCCGAGCGCCAGCGCTGCAGGTGCGGGTGCTGCTCACCCGGCTTGACCTTCACCACGCGCGCAAAGTCGACGGCCACCACCGCCGTGATGTCGGCAATGCTGAAGCGATCTGCGGCGATGAAGTCGCGGCCGGCCAGACGTTCGTTCAGCGTGGCGAAGAACTGTTGCACCCTGGCCAGTCCACGCTGTGCCAGCTCGGGGATCTGCGCATAGTTCACCGGCCCGGGGAGTGCCCGATCGGCCATGGCCGGCGCGCTGTTGCGCAGCGCCTCGGCGATGGCCAGCAGGCCTTCGAACTCGATGCGCCAGTTCCAGCTCGCAATCTCGGCCTTTTCCTGTGGTGTGCTGCCCAGCAGCGGCGGCTGTGGGTAGCGGGCCTCCAGGTAGGCCGTGATCGCCGCGTTGTCGGTCAGCAGCAGCCCCTCGTCGGTGCGCAGCGCCGGCACGGTGCATTGCGGGTTCACCTCTCGGTAGGCGTCGCCCAGTTGTTCGCCATGCCTCAGGTCGACCTCGACCGTCTCATGGTCGACACCCTTCTCGGCGAGCAGGATGCGGGCGCGGCGCGGGCTGGGAGCGGTGGCGCAGTCGTAGAGGGTGATCATCGACGGGGCCTTCGCGGTGGGGGGAACGGGGCTTCAGCGCGGCGCGGCCAGCCTGTCCTGGGTTTGGGTGTCGAAGTCGCCGGCGTCATGGCGCTCGTGCAGCTGGCTGGACGGCTGGCCCCAGGTGCGGTTGACCATGCGGCCGCGCTGCACGGCCGGACGGCGGGCGATCCGGTCGGTCCAGCGCAGGACGTTGGTGTAGGCCTGGACCTGCAGGAACTCGCCGGCTTCATAGAGCTGGCCCTTGACGAGCGTGCCGTACCAGGGCCAGACCGCCATGTCGGCGATGGTGTAGTCGTCCCCCGCCAGATACGGGCTCTCGGCGAGGCGCCGGTCGAGCACGTCGAGCTGGCGCTTGACCTCCATCGCGTAGCGATCGATGGCGTATTCGATCTTGATCGGCGCGTAGGCGTAGAAGTGGCCGAAACCGCCGCCGAGATAGGGGGCGCTGCCCATCTGCCAGAACAGCCACGACAGGCACTCGGCGCGCACGTCGCTGCGGGCCGGAAGGAAGGCGCCGAACTTCTCGGCCAGGTACAGCAGGATCGCACCCGATTCGAACACCCGGACCGGCGTCGGCCCGCTGCGGTCCCACAGCGCCGGGATCTTGGAGTTCGGGTTGACCGCGACGAAGCCGCTGCCGAACTGATCGCCGTCGTTGATCCGGATCAGCCAGGCGTCGTACTCTGCGCCGCCCAGGCCCAGCGCCAGCAGTTCCTCCAGCATCACCGTGACCTTGACGCCGTTCGGCGTGGCCAGCGAGTAGAGCTGCAGCGGATGGCGACCCACGGGCAGGTCCCTTTCGTGGGTCGGGCCCGCAGTCGGACGGTTGATGCTCGCAAAGCGGCCGCCGCCTTCCTTCTTCCAGGACCAGACAGCCGGCGGCGTGTAGGCGGACGAATCGTTCATGCAGTGATCTCCGGACGCGGGCGCAGGTGCGCACGCCAGCTGTGCGACCGCTTCGGTGGCGATGGTACGGACAATTCTTCGCGTCTGCGCCCTTCATCCTCGCGTTGTTCACCTGGGGTTGGCGACGACCTCACCCGACCGGCGTCGTCAGCGGACAGCCGCCGTTGAAGGTCCCGACCATGGCCTGCGCCCGCATGGTGATGGCGTTGAACGGACAGCTCACGGCGCACCGGCTGCAGCCCGTGCACCGGTCCGGCTCGTGCAGCACCGAGAACTTCTCCCAGCGCACGGCCTCGAGGCTCAGCAGGTGCAGCTCGCACGCGGCGACGCAGCGTCCACAACCGGTGCAGCGGTGGCTGTCGATGCGCGGTCGACGACCGGCGCGATCACCGCCGCCGCCGGGCGGCAGTGCTGTGGCCGGTGCCGCCGCCGCGACGGCGCGCGTCGCTGGGGCGGTGAGCTGACGGGTGCGCAGGGGCACTCGCCTACTCCGTTGGCCACTGGTCGAACGAGTCGAAGGCGCCCTCGCCGGCAAAGACGTCGACCACGGTGACCGCTGCCGACTCCGGGCCGCTGCGTGCCCACGCGACGATGCGGTCGACCGCCTCCGGCGGGCCCGCCACCATGGCCTCGACCGATCCGTCGTGACGGTTGCGCACCCACCCGCGGATGCCCAGCCGCCGCGCCTCCGCGGCCATCGACCACCGGTAGCCGACACCCTGGACCAAGCCTCGGATCTCGAGTCGCAGGACGGTCTCAGCCATGAACACTCGCGCTGGGCATGGGCGTCAGCGTAGCGGAAAAGGGACGGTACCGGCTTGAATCGGGCCGAGCCGGTGTGAGATCCACGGGCCTGCGTTCGTGTGAGTGCGCCGCAGCGCACCCCGCTTTTCCGTGCTTCCCGCATACGGCCAAGAAATCTCGATGACGGCTTACCGGTGGCGAGTTCGTCTGGCGGGCGCACAGTCGCCGATCCAGACCCGAAGTACAAGTCGCAGAGTTCGCTGCCCAGAAGCTGCCGTTCGGCGGAGAGTGCGGAGCAAGTTGATGGCGTCGCTTCAGTTCCGGGGCAGAGAAACCTGATCACCGGCGTCTGCAGGGTGGCGGCGACGACCGACAGTCCAGGAGTGGCTATTCGAGCACGACTCTGGGAAAGTAGAACGACACCACCCAGTTCGGCACGTCGACGATCGAGCTGATGCGCAGATCCGCGCACACACTGCAAAGCATGTAGGCGTCGATCGGCGAATAGCCGAAACGCCGGCTCAACAGTTCGACCATCTCCGACACCGCCGTGCGGGCGCACACCATCAGATCAGGGCCGATGCCGGTCGTCACCTCGTAGCCCTTCTTGTCGAAGTGATTGGTCACCGGGCCGGGCGTGACGTAGCGCGGCGAGCGCAGATGGGCGCCCTTGACCAGGTCGAACTTGAGGGCCACGTCGATCGCCGTCTCGATCGCCGTGCCGCACACCTCGCCGTCGCCCTGTGCCGCATGCGTGTCGCCAACGGAGAAGATCGCCCCGTCGACCTCGATCGGCAGATAGAGCTCGACGCCCTCCGAAATATCGCGGACATCCATGTTGCCGCCGACGTTGCGCGGCGGGATGATGCTGTGCAGGCCCGGCGCGGCCGGAGCGACACCGATCGTTCCGCACATCGGCCTGAGCGGCACGCGTCCGCCGGGCCCGTACATCGCGGGCGCGAGGCCGGGGTCGTAGTTCCAGTGGTGCAGCTTCGCGTCCGGGAACTGGTCAGTGAGCAGACCGAAGCCGGGAATGTTGCCGGTCCAGCCCCAGCCCGACGGGCGGAACGATAGCACGGTGATCTTCAGCGCATCACCCGGCTTCGCGCCGTCGATGTAGACCGGCCCGGTCACCGGATTGACGCGCGCGAGGTCGAGCTTCTCGAGGTCGGCCGCGGTCGAGGTCCGCGTCAGCTGGCCGGACGAGGCGTCGACGACTTCGAACTGCACCGTCTCACCGGGCGCGACCTTCAGGCGCGGAGCAAACGCGTTGTTCCAGCCGTGGTGGATGTGCTCGCGGTGGATGGTGTGGTGCTTGTGGGCATGTGCACTCATGGATCGATCTCCTACACCGCGACGGTCAGGGCGCCGTCGATCACCAGGTTGGTGCCCGAAATGCGGCTGGCCGCCGGGCTCGAGAGGAACACGACACCGCTGGCCACCTCGGCAGGGGTGCCGAACTTTCCGGTCGGGTTGACCTTGAGCGTTGACGCGTACAGATCCGGCACGTTCTTCTCGATCGTCTGCCAGATGCCGCCGTCGAAGTAGGTATTCCCCGGCGACACGCAGTTCACGCGGATGCCCTTGGCGACGAGAGACCGGCTCAATCCCTTGGCGTAGTGGATCAGCGCGGCCTTGAACGCGCCGTAGGAGCCGGCGGCGAAATCCACCTCGAAGCCGGAGACGCTCGATATCAGCACGATCGAGCCGGCTGTCGACTTCTCGAGGAAGGGCAGCGCCGCCGCCACGGCATTGACGCTGTGCATCATGTCGACGCGAAACGATTTCTCCCAGGTTTCAGCCGAGTCGCCGACAGCCAGCGCGCTGACGTTGCAGACCAGCGCGTCGATGCCGCCGAGCGCGGCGGCGCTCGCCGACACCCATGCGGCCAATGCCGGCCCGTCGGCGACATCGAGCGCGCGTCCGAAGGCCTCGACCCCCTGGGCCTGCAGCGCGGCGACCGTCGCGTCGACCTCGTCGGCATTGCGCGCGCAGACCGAGACGCTCGCCCCTTCGGCGGCGAAGGCATCCGCGATGGCACGGCCGATGCCCTTGGTGCCGCCGGTAATGAGGGCCCGCTTGCCCTTGAGTCCGAGTTCCATGTCAGTTCTCCTTGCGTGTTCCGGTGGGTGCGCGTGGCCCGACCCGTCCGCGGCTTGCACCGCAGGCCGCTGTCGAGGCTGGGGCACAGTGACTCGATTCGACGGTCATTTTGAGGTGGGTCGGCCTCGGTGCCAATGGGTGACACGCTGAAACGCCATTCCCGCGCGGACCAGCCGGGCCTCCTGCAGACGTGCAGCAACGAGCTGGATCGCCACCGGCGTGCCCTGCCGCGTGAAGCCCGCGGGCAGCGTGATCGCCGGATGTCCGCTCATGTCGAACGGCGCGGTGAAGCGCACGAGCCTGGCGAAGCCTTCCGGATCGGAGCCGAGCGCCGCCATCTCGGCGACGGTCGGCGAGGCCATGGGCTGCGCAGGAATCAGCAGCAGGTCGATGGTTTCCATCAGCACTGTAACGCGGCCGGCGAAGTCGCGGCGGCGCAGCCAGACCTTCTGCAGGTCTGGCCCGCTGGTGGCGCGGCCGAGGTCGAGCAGGCCAGCGAGGCCGGGACCGTAAGCGCTGCGTTGCGCCGGGAAGGTCGCTTCGTGCGCCACGGCAGTCTCGACCGCGCAGGCAACGGGCCAGTCGCGGATGGCGTCGCCGGGATCGGGAAAGCGTACGTTGCGGACGTCGGCGCCGAGGCCGCGCAGCACGGCAGCGGCGTCGTCGACGGCACCTTGCGTCGTCCCGTCGAGGCCACAGGCATAGTCGGGGTCGAAGCCGACGCGCAGGTCGCCAAGCTGCGTCGGGTCGCCGGCCAGGTAGTCGGGCACCGCATCGCGCAGGGCCACCGGGTCGTGTGGGTCGGCACCGGCGATGACACCGAGCATCGCGCCGCAGTCGGCGGCGCTTCGCGCCATCGGGCCGATGTGGTCGAGCGACGCGGCGAGCGCGAAAGCGCCGTGCACCGGCACGCGGCCCCAGGTCGGCTTGAGGCCGGTCACGCCGTTGGCGGCGCAGGGGAAGCGGATGGAGCCGCCGGTGTCGGTGCCCAGGGCGGCGAAGCACAAGCCGGCGGCGATGGCGACACCCGAACCGCTGGACGACGCGCCCGACCAATGGTCGGCATGCCACGGGTTCACGGGCACACGCACATCGGGGTGGTGGTCGGCGAATGCGCCTTCGGTCATCTGCAGCTTGCCCAGCAGCACCGTGCCGGCGTCGCGCAGCCGGGCCACCGCCGCGCCGTCGAAGGTGGGCACGAAGTGGCGCCGGATCGGCATGCCCGCCATTGTCCGGATGCCCTTGGTGAAGCACAGGTCCTTCAGGCCGATCGGCACGCCGTGCAGCGGGCCGAGGATGCGGCGCTGCATCAGCATCTTCTCGGCTTCGCGCGCCTGCGCCAGCGCGACCTCGGGCGTGACGAGCGCGTAGGACGCGAGCTTCGGATCGAGCCGTTCGATGCGCGCGAGCATCGAACGCGTCAACTCCACCGGCGACAGCTTGCGCGAGTGCAGCAGGCGTGCCACCGACGTGGCGTCGAGAAACGCCAGCTCGTCGTCGGTCACTGGAGACCTTCGCGCCGAAGCGCTCCGGTATTCGCCTTCGGAGCGGCCGGGCGGCTCATGCGGTCCTGGCCTCGCGCAGCCCCAGCTCGCGCATCATCGCCTCGCGCATGGCGAACTTCTGCGCCTTGCCGGTGGCCGTGAGCGGGAACGCCGGCACGAAGCGGATATGCCGAGGCACCTTGTAGTGGGCGATGCGGCCACGACAGAACGCCGCGATCTCCTCGGCCGTGGCGCTCTGCCCGGGCTTCAGCACGATCCAGGCGCAGATCTCCTCTCCGTACCTGGTGTCGGGGACGCCGAACACCTGCACGTCCTGCACCTTCTCGTGAGTTTCGAGGTAGGCCTCGACCTCGCGCGGGAAGACATTCTCGCCACCACGGATCAGCATGTCCTTGACGCGGCCGACGATGTTGCAGTAACCCTCGGCGTCGATCGTCGCCAGGTCGCCGGTGTGCATCCAGCCGGCCTCGTCGAGCACCTCGCGCGTGCGCGCCGGGTCTTCCCAGTAGCCGCGCATCACCGAGTAGCCGCGGGTACACAGCTCGCCCTGCTGTCCGACCGGCACGATGCGGCCGTCTGCGTCGACGATCTTCACCTCGACATGCGGGTGGATGCGGCCGACCGTGGCCACGCGGCGTTCGAGCGGATCGCCGACCGATGACTGGAAGGAGATCGGGCTGGTCTCGGTCATGCCGTAGGCGATGGTCACCTCGCCCATGTGCAGTTCGCTGACGACCCGGCGCATGGTCTCGATCGGGCATGGTGCGCCGGCCATGATGCCGGTGCGCAGCGAAGACACGTCGTGATCTCGCAGCGTGGGCAGGGCGAGCATGGCGATGAACATCGTCGGCACGCCGTGCAACGCCGTGCAGCGGTGGCGTTCCACCGCGGCGATCGTCGCCTGCGCATCGAAGCCCTCGCCGGGGAAGACCATCGTCGCCCCCTCGGCCACGCAGCACAGCACGCCCAGCACCATGCCGAAGCAGTGGTACAGCGGCACCGGAATGCACAGCCGGTCAGCCGGCGTGAAGGCCATCGCCTTGGCCGTGAAGCGCGCGTTGTTGACGATGTTGAAGTGCGACAGCGTCGCGCCCTTGGGCGCACCGGTGGTGCCGCTCGTGAACTGGATGTTGATCGCGTCGTCGGGGTCGAGCGTGGCCGCCAGCGCCGGCAGGCGCAGGCGCTGCGCAGGCCCGGCCTGGCCCACGAAGTCGGCGAAACGCATCGCGCGCGCGGGCACCGGTGCCTTGGGTTGGGCTGCGTCGTCGAGCACGATCACATGCTTGAGGTGCGGCAGCCGGCGCGATTCGAGCAGGGGCTCGCCGCCAGGGCGGTCGATCTCGGGCGCGAGGCGGCGCAGCGTGGCCAGGTAGTCGCTAGCCTTGTGGCCGCGCGCCATGATCAGCGCGCGACAGCGTACCTTGTTCAGCGCGTAGTCGAGCTCGGCGCTCTGGTAGGCCGGGTTGATATTCACGAGCACGGCGCCGATGCGCGCAGTGCCGAACTGCGCGAGAAGCCACTCGGTCCGGTTCGGCGCCCAGATGCCGACCCGGTTGCCGCGACGGATGCCCAGCGCCAACAGCCCGGCGGCGACGTCATCGGCCTCGCGCTGCAGGTCATACCAGCTG
This sequence comes from Rubrivivax sp., assembly GCA_014859905.1. GTDB lineage: Bacteria > Pseudomonadota > Gammaproteobacteria > Burkholderiales > Burkholderiaceae_C > Rubrivivax. The sequence continues at coordinate 1,872 of JACZKT010000053.1, read as the reverse complement.
AGGGTGCGGCGCTCGGCGCAGAAGATCGCCGCGTCGCGCGCACCATGACGCGCCACGGCCTTGTCGAGCAGCTGGGGGATCGTCATGAAACGCAGCGGCGTGTCGGTGGCGCCGGCCACGTACGACACCGTTCCCGGTGGACGCAAGCGTTCGTCGGCGCCGCCGCGCACCCAGTCCGAGCTGAACGGATTGCGTGACACCGCAGCCCCGGTGCTCAGAAGCCGCGCCAGTCGCCCGACTGCTCGAAGGCGTGCGCAGCGCGGTAGATCGTCGATTCGGCCCAGTGCTTGCCGATCAGCTGCAGACCGACCGGCAAGCCGCTGGACAGGCCGCAGGGCACACTCATCGCCGGGTGCCCGGTGACGTCGAACGGGCAGGTGTTGTTGACCATCTCGAGCGCACGCTGAATGTAGAGCTTGAGCGGTGCGTTGGCCGGCGGCAGCGGCGTGGCCTTCATCGGCTGCGTCGGCGTGATCAGCAGGTCGACCTTCTGCAGCGCGTCGTCATAGGCCTTTGCCAGCACGCGGCTCAGGTTTTGCGCCTTGGCATAGAAGTGGCCGCGGTAGTCGCGCTGGAAATACTCGCCGGCCATCATGCACAGCTTGAGCGACGGCGACAGCTCGTTGGCGCGCGCGCGCCAGGCGGCATGGGCGTCGAGCAGGCTCGTCGTGTACAGGCCGCGCCAGTTGAAGCCCATGCCGTTGCCGTTCATCATCTGCGCCTGCAGGCCCTCGATGGCGATCGCCGTCCACAGCGCCGGGCCGTCCTTGTGCATCGGCACCGACACGTCCTCGACGATGGCGCCGAGCCCGCGCAGCCGTTCGGCCGCGTCGCGCACCTTGCGGTCGACGTCGGGCTCGCTGTTGTCGTGGTTGAAGCCCTCGAGCAGCACACCGATGCGCATGCCGGCCACGCCGCGGCCGAGCGCGGCGGTGTAGCGGTCCACCCGCGGGTTGTACTGGCGCGGGTCCAGCCCGTCGGCGCCGGCGATCACCTCGAGCAGCAACGCGTTGTCGGCCACGGTGGCGGTGATCGGGCCGAGGTGGTCGATCGTCGCCTCGATCGGCATCGCGCCGGTGTAGGGCACGAGTCCATGCGTGCCCTTCATGCCGTAGGCGCCGCACCAGCTCGCCGGCATGCGGATCGAGCCACCCTGGTCGCCGCCGATCGCCATCTCGATCTCGCCGGCGCCGACCAGCGCGGCCGCGCCCGACGACGAGCCGCCGGCCGAATGGCCGTAGCGGTATGGGTTGTGCACTGCGCCGGCGGCGCAGGTGTGGCTGCCGCCGGAAAGGCAGAAATACTCGCAATGCGCTTTGCCGACGATGGTGCCGCCGGCGTCGAGGATGCGGGCGACGACGGTGGCATCGACGTCGGGCACGTAGCCTTCCAGCGACGAGGCGCCGTTCATCATCGGCACGCCGGCCAGGCAGATGTTGTCCTTGAGCACGACGCGCTTGCCGGCGAGCGGCCCGTGCGCCGCGCCGCGCACCTCGCTCTTGACCGCCCAGGCGTTCAGCGGGTTGTCGGCGGGGCTGGGCTTGACGCCCGGCGTGCGTGGGTAGCGCACCGGAGGCAGGTTGTCGGGCAGCTGCGTGAGCCGGTCGTAGGCCTGGAAGGTGCCTTCGAGGATCTCGAGATAGTCGGCCACCTCGCGCGCGGACATGTTCATGTGCAGCGAGTCGACGATCTGGTGCAGTTGCTCGACGGTCGGGCGTTTGACGGTCGACATGGTTCCCTCTGGCCCCAGGGCCTGTGTGGTGGCCGCCTGCGAGGCGGCCTGTACTCGGTGACGTGTGGCGGGTGCGGCGGCGCGCGACACGGGCAGGTCGCGTGGTGCCGGCGGGCGAGCGGTGTCGCTGGCGCTGGCGC